>DAOTVZ010000160.1:0-18697 GCA_034436045.1 Ktedonobacteraceae bacterium
TCAGGGAGGCGCAAGCGCGCGCTCAGAGCGCACAGCAAGGTGAGCGGGTACGTTTCTATGTGATGGATGCGATAGCGCATCTGGAGTTCGAGGAGGGATTGTTTGATCTGGTAGAGGTGCCGTTAGCCAGTTGTTTTGTGCGCAGTTGGGAGTGGCCCAGGTTGCTGCATCAGACGGCGCGGGTGACGCGACCAGGGGGCTACCTGTGCCTGCGCGAAGTGGGGTGGAGTGGGCACAGTAGCAGTGCGGCTCTGACGCGCTGGGAGACGCTTATGCAGACGGCCTTAGGCAAACAGGGCTATACGGTGCCCCTGATGGGGTTGGAAGGGGAGAGTGAGGGAGCGACGTGGTTGCAGCGGGCGGGCTATGAAGCGGTGCAGCGGCAACAGGAGGTGCTGGAACTGCGTCCAGAGGGGGAGGGGTTTGCGGCCTACCGTGACTATGTGCTGCTGACGCTGAGAGCGGTGCGACCGTTTCTGGAGAGAGCGGCGTTGCTGCCGCCAGACTACGAGCAGCTTGTAGAGCAGATAGAGGCCGAGCTGGCGCGCGCGGACTTCCAGGCGCACTGGACGGTCTGGACGGTGTGGGCGCGCAAACACAGCGAAAGTCTGTTGTACATACCACGTGCTTCTCACATGCCTCACGCGCAAGACAGATAGGGACGAGTGTGGGCTTGTTGCTGCCTATCGATACACCGTCTGGGTAGAGGCCGCTCATATTGTGCAGGTCACTCTAATTCCATTAACGCACCTGCGGTAAGATGGTCGGTGACGAGAATATTGACAATACCTGCTCGTATAGCGGCCCTAATGGCGGGAGCATAGGCAGAATCACCACCGACGACCATCATTGTTCTGGTTTCTCGGCGTTTGACTCTCGCCTGGAGCGTCGAGAACTCTAACCCTGACAAATAATAGGGGGGAGGGTCCATCAGTTCTGTGATACAGTTGCCTGAGGCATCAAGCAACCAATGATTGATGTCGGCAACGGGGTGATAGGAAGATTTCAGCATATGGAGCACGTCCAGCCCAAGAATCCCTTGTCCGGCTAAGGATTCGAGATCGGGGATCCAGAGACTGGTCAACATGATGGTGGCTTGCTGCATCAAGGCGTAAGCATCTTCAATCACGGGCATGTTTCGCGCATGTTGCACTTGCTCAGCATTTTTCATAAAAGCGGGGCAAGGAAACCAGGTATAGTCAGCACCATACATCGCTGCAAGGTCGTAGGCAATGAGGTTGGCATCACCGTAGTTTGAATGCACATCGACCGAACCAATGGTTGCGACTACTCTAAGATGGGGAAGTCTTTTGGTGGGCCTCGCATGGCTGACAACGTTGCGTAAAAATCGTCTTCCACCAGAAACCGCCAGTGTGTCCGTGTCGGTCAACATCTCATCAAGATACTCGTGGGCGGCACGCGCAATCGCAACGATGACCTCTTCTCGCTCATCATTGTCGGCGCGTGAGAAGGTATTGCTCTCCTGTCCCGTCACCAGGACAAGATCATCGAGGCCGAGCCTGGTTCGTCCCTGGCGAGCAAGATTACGTAAGTAGCCGCTGCGTTCATCAGGAGCAACAGTAATACGAACGATGTGGCGTTCTTTGGCGCGTTGTAATGCTTTGCCAACGGTGGCACGTGAACAATAGAGCGTCTCCGCAATGGTATCCTGCGTCTGGTCATCCTCGTAGTACATCTGGGCAACTCTGCGCAAAAAATGCTCATCGCTGAGGAGACGCGCTTCGCTGATCAGTAACTTCTTCTCGTCTGACATCTGTTTTCCCTCTTCTCACTTGCGCTATTGTCAAAACGTCGTATTAATACCAGGCGATTTTGCTTTGTTTCTTCTCAGTATGAGAAAAAGTTCTCTACCCTCCCGCTTTATCACCAATCCTTTTTCTGCCTGTATGTAGGTAGCATACCTTACATTCTTTCAAAACTCAAGAGGTTTGTCGTAAACGCCCAATTCTTCACACGAGGAGAGACTTTATCTTCTCGCGGCCTTTTGTAGCGTTTTTGAAAAAGATAGTGGTGAGGAACGTAAGATGGTTTCTTTAAGATAGAGAAACAAGGTGGCAAGAAAATAGAAATTTATCCATAAAATACCAAATTAGGAAAGTGTGAGCAATTATTAGAAATTTTATAAAGTTGTTATATGACAAAGAAATAAGCGATATCTCTTACAAATGCTCTATTTTTGTCGGGGTGATGAAAAAGGCTTGGAAGATGAGGTTTGCTCTGGTATACTAATGCTAGTGATGCTATCAATGCTTTTGCTGGTGACAGGAGGCAAAGGCAGCAGGCAAAGAGGCGTTTTCCTAATTCGCGCTCAAGATGTGGAGTTTTCTATGAGAAAAGAACGAATCATGTTCAAGGTCGAAAAGAATCGTGTGCTGGTTCCGGTGGGTGAGCCATGCCCCTTTGGCTGTCGCTACTGCTATACTCGCGGTGGTGAGGTGGGACTTGCGCGTGTCGAGATGGAGGCTATCTTGACGCGCTTCCGACAGTTTGCCCACGAAGCTGCGTTTGATACGATTCAGTTCGGCTATGACGGTGATCCGTTCGCACGCCCGGAGCGTGGATTGACGATGCTCAGGCAACTGGCACAGTTAGGAAGACATCTGAACTTCAGCACAAAAGCACTGCTGGAGGGCGAGGTGATTGAAGCATTGGGAGCGATCCGGCGTGACATGGAGGGGATGGGTACGACTCTCAGCGCGCTCGTCTCGCTCAGTTGTTGGGAATCTGCCGCTGTGGTTGAGCCACACACACCGTCGGCGGTGGAGCGTGTACGCACAGTAGCTAATCTCAAGAGTATCGATGTGCCAGTCTTTATCGCGATACGCCCGATTCTGCCACATATTGCTGATTGCGAATATGAACGTATTGTAGAGGAGGGTTTGCGCGCCGGATGCGATGGTTTTATTCTAGGGCCGCTCTATGCCGACACCCGCAGACGTTTCGTGCGTTTCATCCCCCCGCAGGTACTGGAGCAGGTGCCGGGTGAGCAGCGCGTCGTTTCCTGGTCGCCTCACGCTCCCATCTGGACGCGCTACGAGGACCCTGCGCGTTTGCAGCGTGTGGTGGAGATGGTTCAGCGGAAGGGAGGACGAGTCTTTCTCTCCTCGGCTGATGCTGTGGATATGGCGCACCGGCTGGAGGTCGCGGTGTGATCGAGGTCGAGTTAAAATTCGCGCTGACGGCGCAGGTGAGGCAGCAGCTTGAAGCACGGCTGGCGGTGATGCCGTCGGTGCAGTATGTCGGGCAAGTAACGAGTACGGATGTGTACTACGATACTGCGCAGTATGATTGTTTGCGCAGAGCCATTTTTGTTCGTATCAGAGATCAGAAACGTGTAGAGATCAAGTTTCATCGAGATGATGATCCTGAACATATTCAGAGTATAGAACGAACATTTCCTGTTCAGGCGACGCCAGAGCAGATGCAGGAGTTTAACAGCTTATGCGCCCACCTTCTGCCTGCCTGGCGCGCGGCGGAAACCATCGAGCAGGCCCTGCAAGCCAGTGGCCTGGAGGCATTTGTCTCAATCAAGAAACAGAGAATGGTTTATACCTGCCGTGCGATCACGCTCTGTCTGGACCGGGTGGAAGAATTAGGTGATTTTCTGGAGATGGAGATGCTCTGTGAGGAGCAGACGGAGGTGGGGGAGGCAAAGGAAGCCCGTGCAAGTATGCAGGAAGCAATGACCCACCTGCACCGGTTTGTCGCGGAACTCGCGCTACCCGCCCTCAAGCCGGTCGAGGTTGGCTATGTCGAGCTGTGGTTGTATCGCTATCTCCCTCATGCCTATCGTTTAGGAAGGTACCAGATGAAAGAGAGCTAATATGTTAGATTCCAATGTTTTTCGCGTGATAAGAAAAGCATGTATTACGGAGAGACAGTTCCGACAGATAGCGCGCGGTGACTTTATTACCTATCTTTTGCCATTACGCGACCTACCGACTGATCCGTATCGGGAGTGGCACGGGCGTGTCCTTTCCGTTGGAGTCGAAGCGGTGCGTGTCGAAGTATTAGATCCAGGTTATATTGGTGAGACGGAGATCGTCAGACGCACAGAGATCGTGGGCGTAGAGCATGGAGGGCAGGCATGAAGCAGGTATCCCCGCTTGTGATCGTGATTGATGATTCCCCGACCGTGCAAAAAATTATTGCCACAACTGTGCAGAGGGAGGGCTATCAGGCACGAACCTTTTCCAATGGCCCGGATGCGTTGCGCTGGCTGGCCTCTGCTGAAGCTGTCCCACCAGCAGCGGTTGTGATAGATATATGTATGCCCAAAATGGATGGGTACGAGGTGATCGGTCACTTGAAACGCATGTCTTGCTGTGCGCAAACAACATTTATCATGCTTTCACGCCGCGATGGCCTGGTTGATAGATTGAAGGGACGCCTGGCGGGCGCGCACGTCTATCTCTGCAAACCATTCACTGTGCAACAACTTCTACAGACACTACAACGCTATATCTCGAAATGTCAGAATGATGAACTGCTTCCCGTTTAGGAGAGGGGCCGGGCAGCTTGCTATCCATCATTGGCCCCTCTCACAGGCCCGTTCTTCCTAATAAAGAATATTTGTCTGCTTCGGCATTGCCTACAAAGATCGGCTATTCATCCTTGACAACAAGCGTTTAGGGGAAAGATACTATTGCTCATAAGAGCGTATCTGTATCATTGGTTGTAGTGCCAGACAAGCCAACAGGTCAGGAAGAGAGTTGAGAAGACGCGATGAGTGCCGAAAACGCCGAAAACATTGCCGTTCCTGAAGAACTGGATAACTTTTTTGCTTTCATTCAAGACCCCTACCCGGTGTATCGTTATTTGCGTGAACACGAGCCGGTGCGCTGGAATCCTATGTTCAACTGCTTCATGCTCAGCCGCTTCGATGATGTCAATATGGCCTTCTTTGACCATCGACGTTTCTCCTCCAACATCTGGGAGCGCGTGCCGGAAACAGTTGATTTCAACGGAGAGGACGAGTCGAGCAGGTACCTCAAGCAGATCATTCCTTTCCTTGCCTATAATCTGCAAGGCATGGATCCGCCCGGTCATACGCGCCAGCGCACGCTGATGGCGAAGACCTTTACGCCCAGGATGATCGAGTCGTTTAGACCCACAGTGCAGCGCCTGGTCGATGAGTTGATTGATGCGAAACTGGCTGAGGGAACGATGGATGTTGTGGCCGACCTGGCCTATCCCTTGCCCTCGAACGTGATTCTGAGCCTGCTGGGCATTCCTCAAGAGGGACGGCCATATATTAAGGCTAGCGCCGATGCCATTAATGAGTTTGTCAACACGCTGCTGTTCTATGGACCACAGGTCTGGCCACGCCTGGCCGGTGTTTTTGCCGATGTGAAGACGTACCTGAAAAGCCTGATAGCTGAGCGGCGTGTGCGTCCGCGCGAAGACTTGCTGACGAAAATGGTGCAGGCCGAAGAGAACGGTGATATGTTGAGCGAGGATGAGATCGTGATTGCAAGCAATTTTCTCCTCTTTGCAGGTCACGAGACGACGGCCAATCTGATCGCCGTTGGCCTGTACTATCTGCTAAAGAATCCTGCTCAATGGGAACAGTTGCGCACCGACCCTTCAAAGGTACCGATGGCGGTTGAGGAGCTACTGCGCTACGTCAGCCCGGTGCATACGCTGGCCCGCCGCACGACGCAGGATGTGGAGTTGCACGGTGTAACGATACCGGCGGAAAGTAGCATCTTTCTGCTGGTTGGCGCGGCGAACCGCGACCCCGCAAAGTTTCCCGACCCTGAGCGTCTGGACATCAATCGTCAACCCACGCGCACGCTGGCCTTCGGCTATGGCATCCATTACTGCCTGGGCGCGGCACTGGCGCGTCTGGAGAGTCAGGTAGTCTTCGAGACTCTGCTCAGACGACTGCCCAATCTCCAATTGGCTGTCGAGACGCCCGAATTTCGCCCGAACTATTCCCTGCGTGGTCTGCTCAGCCTGCCTGTGACTATGTAAGAGGGTAAACGTGTTCACACGCGCGCCTGGTTAGGATAGCGCGTGCGTGTGCGCGTCGGGACCTTCTGGCCCAGCACTGCCGCTGCCGAGCAGAGCAGCCCCATGAAGGAGCTGGGCCAGAACAGGAGTCCCAGACCGAAGGCACAGATTGTGCCGAGAAAGAGGAAACCCGCTCCAAGCCAGAGCAGAAAACGTCCCATCGGCGATTCCCAAAGGGCATGGAACAACGAGCCAATGGTTACTAACAGCGATAGACCTCCCAGCAAGGCCATATACACAAATGCAGAACTACCCCAGGAAAAATTGTGGATAGTGGCCGGTGTAATTATTGCAGTAATGCCGGATAATTCGGCAACGTTAATGGGCAAATTCATCCACCAGACGAGTGTTGCGGCGACCCCTAAAATTCCGGTTAAAATTCCACAGAATAGCTCAAACAGCCGCATCGCGTGTTCCTCCGTTAGCATCCTACTCCGTAAGATGTCCACCAGAGACACGTCACGCGCGCTAGATTGGTGACTGAGCTATCTTCTACTGCCTGTTCTTCTCTTAATCTTTGCTTTTAAGAATATACCCTTTCACTTCATAGCCTCGCCCTGGTCGCTGTTGTTCGGGCAGATCACTGATCCATTCCCACTGATGCTCTTCGACAATGGTAAAGGTTGCGTTCAGAAGGTCAAAAAAAGCGCGTGGCACCAGGGGGAGCCAGCGACGGTGGGTGGCGTCATGATCGGTACCATGAACGTTGAATGCGAAGCCGCGTACATCACTCAGCAGCACAATGATGCCGCCATGATCGGCCAGGGAGTGCAACAAATGCAGATGCGCCGCGATCACGCGCATGCGAAACGCTTGTGCGGCTTCCTGATAGCGTCGGTGGCGCTCCTGCTCGCCTGACAGGTGTGGCCCCACATGTTGTAGATGGTCAAGCAAGTCGAGTAGTGGATAACTGAAGAGTTGTGAGAGGACTAAAGAGCTAATCACGAGGCCATTATCATGCTCGGCAATATCGGGCAAGACGGGGGGATCAGGAGCAGTGCATGCATCCAGGCAGGCGGCAGCAGCATCGAAGACGGTCTCCGCTCCTTGCGACACGAGATGCTGCCAGTCATGGCGCGCAATCTGACGGGCCAGATGCTGGCTCACGCCGCCGCTGATGTCGGCCTGGATCAGACGCACGCGGTGTTGCAGGGCTGGTGCGGCCAGTTCAGCCCGACCGCGCTGCATAGCGGCCTGATCGAGATCAACCAGCACCACCTCTTCTGAGGCACGTACCAGCGTGGCCAGAGGAATCTCTGTGCAGGCCCCGGCCCCCAGAATGACCGTACAGCGTGCCGCCCCCTCGTCGCGTAAGCGCATAGCCCGCAACATGAGAGTGCTGCACTGTTCCAGATGTTGCGGTGCATGAAGACGCAGCCACGCACGGCGCTGCGCCCCCTGTGTTTGTGTATTGCTAAAGGAAAGATTGTCGATGCGCACCGGAAGCTCACTGTCCCGTGTATTTTGCCTGCCGCTTCTCCAAAAAAGCTGCCACCCCCTCGCGGTGATCTGCTGTGGCAATGGCCTGATCTTGCAGTTGCCCCTCTAGCTTTAGCGATTCCTCGTAAGACAGGTTCATCGACGTGTAGAGCAGTTCTTTGATCAAGCCATAGGTGCGCGTCGGGCCGCTGGCGAGACGGCGAGCGAAGGCAGCTACCGTATTGTCGAACTCATCGACCGGTACACACTTCGTCACCAGACCAATGCGCTCGGCTTCGGGTCCACTCACCTCGTCGGCCAATAGGGCCATGTCCAGCGCACGCCCCAGCCCGATCAGGCGCGGTAAAAGATAGCCGCCGCCGCCATCGGGCACCAGTCCGATGCGTGCAAAGGCTTCAAGGAAGCGCGCGTTATCTGCCGCAATACGAATATCGCAGGCCAGGGCAATATTACATGAAATACCTGCCGCTACGCCACGAATGGCGGCAATGATCGGTTTCGGCATTGAGCGCATGGTCTTTATCAGCCGGTGATACTTTGCAAGATGTGCGCTCACCCGTACCGGCTTGTCATCGGAGCGCACGGTGGAGAATGCATTCAGGTCCTGTCCTGCTCCAAAGGCGCGGCCTGCGCCCGTGAGAACCACACAGCGTATCTGCGCATCCTGTGCGGCGGTCTCCATCGCCTCCGTAAGTTCCGCAAGCATGGGGTCATTGAAGGCGTTCAAGACCTCCGGGCGATTCATCGTAATCGTGAGAACACCTTCGTCCTGTTGGGTGAGCAGATACTGGAAGTCGGTTCGCATCGAACCCTCCTCTTTCTTCATTCATATAGGGATAAAGATCACAAACGGCTGTCACTCACGCTTTCAGCGTCGGTACATCCAGCATGAGAACCTCAAGCGCGACACGTGTATTCACATTTTGCTCTATAGACTCCATTGTTTGCAAGATGGCGCGTACCATGCGTTCGGCTTCGGCAGAGCCGAGCTTTGCCGCCTGCGCTTTGAGTAACGCGCGCATATCGACGTTGGCGGTGAGGTCAAGACAGCCATTAGACGCCAGCATCAGGTCGCGCCACCAGAGTAGCCAGAGTTCCAGTGTCTCCTGCACCTTCGCAGCATCGGTGCTGAGACGCTGTGCCAGCTCGAAACGCTGGACGCGACCGGTGGAGGGGATTTTCGCCAGCACTTCCAGTTGCGCCTTGCGCTCGTCCAGCAGGTCTTCATTCTCCACGGCCTGAATGGCCCAGCCCATGCGCCCGGCGGCGAGGGCGGCGATCAGTTCGGCCTCCTTCGGCTCAACCTCCCATTGCTGCACGAGCGCGGAGCGAATCTGCTCGGTGGTTAGCAACTGCATCGGTATCTGCTGCACGCGCGAGATCACGGTTGGCAACAGCAACCCGGCGTCCGGCACAGTTAGGAGGAGGATGACATCCGGCTCCGGTTCCTCCAGCGTCTTCAGCAGGCAGTTCGCGGCCTGCGAGTTCATCTCGTGCGCATTCAGGATGATAAAGATATTGCGCCGCCCTTCGAGCGTGCGACGGGCCGAGTCGTTTTGCAAGGCGCGAATCTGTTCTATAAGGATGTTTTGTTTATCGGCGGCCTTGCTAATAATATGCACATCGGGGTGGTTGCCGTGACGCACCTTGCGACAGGCCAGACAGGTGTTGCAGGGGTCGGCGGGTGCGACTGTGGGGTCGGCCCCACCTGTACAGAGTAGCGTCTGCGCGAAGCGTTGCGCCAGCAGAGTTTTGCCGATATGCTGTGGCCCCGTGAATAGATAGGCATGGCGCACCTGTTGCGCGAGCAGTGCGCGGCGCAACATATCAATGGCATGAGTATGACCGATGATGTCCCAGCGCGAAGGACGTGTCTCTTGGGTTTGCATGCCCCAATGGTAACAGAAAGTCGCAGAGTCGTCAATTTTTTTGTGTGAACAGCCACTTTCGTGTTATACTACCTGTGTTATCTATCTTTGTCATGCCCACAAGAGGCAGCAGTTTACGACGCCATCTCCTGATCAGGCAAAAAAAGTAACATGACTATCTTCCTTATAGTCTCTCATATCACAGCATAACGATGGCAGATGTGCTATGCTAAAAGAGAAAGGAAAGTCATCAGGATGGTGGCGTGGTTGTTTTATACGTCTTCATTATATATTCATTAAGGCAGATGTAACCGATGGATACCTCTATCCGTTTCTACAATACGAATAGCAAGATAGGTTCCTCGCCCGCGCAGGAACCTGGACATTATGCACACGTTCCCTTGCCAGCGGATGAGGGTAGTCGCAATACAATCGAGCAAAATCATGTCGCAGGGTCTGAAGGGGAGATTGAGGTAAGCGCGCTTACGCCCCGCGAGCAGGAGCAGGCGCAACAGGTTGATGTAGCCGATTTTGAAGCGATTTTCTTACGCTATCAAGTGCCTATTACGAATTTCATCTATCACTTAATTGGCAACCGGGAACAGGCCTATGATCTTGCACAAGATGTGTTTGTCAAGGCATATAAGGCACTGTTGAGCGGCACGGTAGTGCAGCCGGGGGCGTTATCGGCGTGGCTCTATCGTATCGCGGCCAACACAACCACCGATACCTTGCGCCGACGGCGCTTAATCTCGTGGTTGCCGTTGTCGCTCTTCAACGACGACCGTGGTATCGGTGCCGGTGTGGTCTCAGACTCAGGAGGAAGCGCAGGCGAGTCATTCAATACAACAGGTGAGGAGCATGAGGCTAGAGGTGGTTCGATCACCACGCTCTATGAGCGTGGCGGCTACGACGGTGGGCGTTTTGAGGGTAGGGTGGCAGACCGTGAGATCGTGGAACGCATTTTCAAGCAGCTTCCTCAAAAATATGCCATTTGTTTATGGCTTTATGAAAACGATGGCCTCTCATGCGCGGAGATCGCCGAGGTGCTAAATATCAGTTCATCAGCAGTAAAAATGCGATTAATGCGCGCACGGGAACGTTTCATAGAGTTGTATCATAAAGAGGTCGGTGAAGATTGAACTGTAGTCAGGCACGGATACTGCTCTCCGCCTATGGAGACACGAGTAATAAGGGCAGTACAATAGAACTCGATGCGCACCTGGAGCAATGTGCGTCGTGTCGGGCCTTTCTGGCCCAAAGTAATTTCGTGGGGGAGCAGATACGCTCGCTTCCCACCATCGAGCCACATCCCCAGGCATATCAGCGTTTGATGCAGACCCTGGCGCAGGAGCATGCGCGTTTCTTGCAGCATGCTAGCGGGTCGGCTGTCCCGACTCCTAACTTCCTGAAGCCATATCTCAAGGAACCGGAAGTGGTAGCCCAGGCCAATGACCCTCTTGCGGTCTTCTCCACCGCCGAAACCGGCCCCTTGCCGGTCATTCGCAGCAAACGTCGCAAAAGTTTTATACCGTCACAATATTCCATCATTGCAATAGCGGCGGCCTTTCTACTCGTCATCATGGCCAGTGGCCTGATTTCACTATTGGTATTGACCAATCATAATCCAAAGGGCGTAACGGTCAACACCGGCCAGAACTCAGGAGTTTCAATCAATCAACAATCGCTGGTAGAGGTGGCGAACTATCAGACATCGACTGCCTATGACCACGTTGCCAGCGCGCTCGGCGATAATCACTCTATCTACTACACAGCCTATAACAACGATACGCAAGATTGGATGCTCGAACAGCTTGATCTTAAAACGGGTAGAAGCGAGGCGTTACTTCCCAGCGCGAGCAGCAGCGAATTGATCTTGTTAGGTTACTCTCACGGCTGGCTGGTCTGGCTCCAGCTCGATCCGTCCAAACCACTTGTATTGAAACATACCTATACGAATGGCATGGAGATCACCACCCGTACCTGGAGCCTGCATGCTCTACAAACAGGCGTCTCATCGCAGACACCCTTAGTGGCTCCCAGTCCTATTACCCTGTTATCCGGCACCTTTAATGATAGCACGGCCCCCTTATGGGTCCACACTCCCGTGCAGGGCATCTGGTTCACCAACAAAGCCTTGCTGGTTGCAACGGTTGATCAGCAGGGTACTTCACGCTTGCTGTCCATCCATTTGCCCACGACGGCGCAGGATAAGCTGCAAACCACAGAAATTGCCGCTGTGTCTAATGGGCATATTCTGACCTCACCCACCGCAACCCAGGATGGCAGCGAGATTCTCTGGTCAGAAGAGTGGCAGGACACCAATGGTACGTTGCATAGTGACATCTGGCAGCAACAAACTCTGCAAACCAGACCTGCCAATATTCCCTGGCAGCCGAAAACCATCACGTTTACCAGCCTGCTCTTTGGCGATGGTATGTCCTTCGAACCGCAGATCGTCAATAATACGCTATTCTTCTTGAGTACAAACTCGAATAGCGTCAATGGTGGCTCGGCAAGCCTCGGCGCAGCCGACAGTACCTCTAGTGTGGTCGGTAGTCTGCAAGGGACTACGCCAACGGCCTCGTCTGTGCCGACCGTCACGCCCACGCCCAACACAGCGACGAATCCGACGGCAGCGCGTGGCCCGATCCCTCAGCAGAATTCCACCATCTATGTGCCACCTGCTGACGTAAGCGTTCAAGGTGTTGTTCTTGCCTTGCCACTCAACGGCAGTGCTACCGCGCCAACTGCTCTGACCAACACGGCTCAGGCCTTTAGCTTGCAAGCGGGGGCCGACTTCTTGCTCTGGCAAACCGCCAGCGGCTACCAGATGTACGATACGACGGCTGATGCGCCGATCAAAGTGGGAACAAGCGCCAATGGTGCGCTCTTCCTGGCCGTGAGTGGGCACACCGCAGTCTGGCTCAACAGCCCGGACAGCAACCCGCCAACGACAGGCAAAGGTTCCGTCGGCAATACCGTCAGTTTCAGCACCTTTAACTGGCCAACCAGTACGCAAACGACTCCGTAAGAGGGCTTGAGACCCACAAGGGGTTTCGCTTCAGGTGGCGAGGTGGGTCTCAAGCCAACGGCTCTCAGACCCCAGGTCTTCAGCTAGATATTTTTCTTCTGATGGCTATAGTGACCGTTTTGCTTGGCACGTGCCTGCTGATCGAGTAGCGCGGGATCATCGGTTTCTAGCATCGGGTCTTCAAGCAGATCAGCAGGGTGGGGTTTCAATGGCACCCAGGTTTCCCGTTCGGCAGGTTTTTTTCTCATCCGCGTTCGTGTTCGTTGCGTCATTATAAAGACGATCCAGGCAATAATTAAAATAGCAGTGATAACACCGATATACGTAATAGCTACTATTGAATTCATGCCCTCTGCTTTCAAAGCTATCCGAACAATCACAGATGGCCTCATTGTATTAATAGCATGAGGAAAGTGTCAAGAGAGCAAGGCAAAAAATCATAGCGAGCAGGATACTCCTGCTCGCTAATAGTGTGTACTACACAACGGCGATAGTACCGTCGGTATTCACTTTGATGGTTACGGCGGGCAATGGGCGTGTGGCTGGTCCCTGCACAACGGCACCGTTATTCGCCGGGTCAAAGATTGAACCATGGGCGGGGCAGATAAACTTCTGGCTGGCCGGGTCGTAGTTGACCGGCACTTGCTGGTGTGTGCAGGCGCGATCATAGGCCACAAAACTATTATTAGGCAAGTGTACTAGCAAGTCCTCTTGATTGTTTAGCGGATTCGTAAAGGCCATTGCCGTGTTGAGCGCCAGTTTCGTCGTGCCAATTACATGCCCATCGGTATTGGCCGTGGTGCCCTTATTACCGGTTGTTGGCGTCTTTTTAGGAGCCGGAGTCGTTGTTTTGTTGTTCGTGGGTTGTTGCGCCGTTCCAGTATTGCCTGTCGTGGCCTGCGCCTGAGCGCCATTATGCATCAGATGCTTCAACTCGAAACCGCCGAAGGCGAGCAGACCTGCTGCCACCACACCGCCGGTTGCCAGCATGGTCACGACCCTGCGACGTCCCTTGTCGGGGGAGCGACGACGTTTTGGCGCTTGCAAGGGCACAGCCTCGGCCAGGAAAGCTGCGGATGGTGGAACAGGTGGCGGGGGCAGGCGTAAGGAAGCTGACTCCGCCAGGGGCCGATGTGTCGGGGGTACCGACGGCACCGAAGCAGAAGTATTGCCAGGGGACACGTGTGACCACCAGGGCGAGACACTGGCATCTTGCCGTCCTGGTGCTCCAGGTTGCGCCCCCGGCGTAAAAGGTGCAGACGCCGGACGAGGTGTCGGCGCATAGAGTTGCGACGGCTGGGCCGGTAGCGGCTGCGCTTTGGCGGGTATGGGAGCAGAGGCGGCAGGCATGCATGTCCCAGTAGAGGCGAGCGGCGGCGGGTCGGACTCCCGCACCACAGAGAGCTTGCCGGTGATGATAGGGGGTGTTAGTTGCCAGCTATTAGCCTGTCCCGTTTTCTCCACCGCCGCCATTTTTTCGCTTTCGGGCAGGGGCCGTACAGCAGGACTTTTGCCGGTGACAACCGGCGGCTTCAACTGCCAGCCTTTCATGGCCTCGCGTTCCAGCGTCGTGTATCCCTCTCCGTCCCTCAATGGAGCGGTGTTGTTCGATTGTGCCGGGACAATACCTTCTATCGGCTGCGTGCTGTTCGCACCGCGACAAACCTGGGCAAAGGCTTCCGCCAGATCGCTGATACGCTGGAAACGCTCCTGTGGTTTGCGTGCCAGCGCGTGCTTAACCACCAGTTCTAGCGCAATAGGAATGTCGGGATGCAGACTATGCAGCGAGGGTATCGGCTGCTGCAGATGTTGCGCGGCTACCTCTAAAGGTGTACCCCCCGTGAAAGGAGGTTGGCCATGCAATAACTCAAATAGTACCACGCCAAGCGCGTACATGTCCGAACGCGCATCCATTGCCTGCCCTTTGACTACCTCTGGCGCAAAATATTCAGGTGCGCTCAACATGCCTTCGGTAATGTTCAGCAGATGGGCGTAGGGTTTATCACTTGCTACAATGCCACTCAGTTGTAAGATGTGAGACAGGCCGAAACCGGCCACCAGCATATTCTGCCGTTCGTCAAACACGATATTGGCGGGCTTCAACGCGCCATGTACCACGCCCTGACTATGCGCATAATCAATACCGGGAGCGATCTGCTCCAGCATGTGCAGCACCTCGGCGGGCGTATAGCGTCCTCGTTGCTTGAGAACATCGGCCAGTGAGCCGTGCATCATATATGGTGTCACCAGGTACGGATAGCCGTACTGCTCACCATAGGCATAGACCGGGAGCAGGCGGCGATGGCGTAGCGCAACCAGCACTTCGGCATCCTGCCGGAAACGTGCTAGAAAACGCTCGCGTGCCCCAGGTGAAAACTGTTCCGGTATAATAAACGTGGTCAGCGCCACTGGCTCCTGTGACGAGTTTTGCCGGGCCAGATACACGGCACTTAATTTACTGTGCGCCAGCAAGCGCTCGACACGATACGCTCCAACGGTCTGCCCCACAAGTTGATCTACGAGTACAGTCTGCATACACGCTTTCCCTATCTTGACTGAGTATTTCTCACCAGTGTCCGCTAAAAAAGCACTTTCCCTTCGTTTATTGATACTCTACATGCTATATCAATATGCGTCAATGTGATATGCTTGTGCTTAGGACTTGTGGGCCATAGGCGTAACTCTTCTTTACCGATATAATCAGAGGATTTCTCTGTCTGCCATTGGTTGTAGCAGGCCCAGCACCGGCAAGAAAGCCGTTGATATACGTCGCACCAGGCTCTTTCGTAAGCATCCGCAAAGATGGCAACCGCTCATTCGGGCCACATTACTCAAGCCGTAATATCGTTCGGTGTTCAGCACAGCAAAAACACAGTAATATGCAGAAAATTTGTTAGCAGGAAATGTGGTGGATACCCTCAAAACCCAGTTCGGTAGACGACTGACAGAGTTGCGAATCGGTAAACAAATGACGCAAGAACAGCTTGCCGAGGCTGCTCATATCTCTGTAGATTTTCTAAGCCTGATCGAACGAGGACGGAATGCCCCCTCCTTCAAAGTGGTTGAACAACTGGCCATAGCTCTCCATATGCCGGTCAAAGAGCTGTTTAATTTTGACAGAACTAAAAAGAACTCGGAAGATAAAGATGCAAAAGAAGAAAAATATTCTTGAGCAATGGCATCTTACAGCAGATGAACTCACTCAGATAGTAGACGCCAATCCGAGTCTCAGGGGTTTTATGTTCGGCTACATAGCTGAGTTCCAGCTTAAAAAGATATTTTTAAGTGATGTTCGCATATCAAACATTCATAAGTACGATGATCGTGATCGAACGACAGGCAAAAAGAACGATCTATGTGTTACCTACAAAGGGTACGAATTTACTATAGAGGTTAAATCTTTGCAAACAGCCTCAATAAGGCGGCACCCAGATCGGTATGTCGGTTTTTTTCAGTGTGATGCCAGTGATAGCAGGTATATCACTTTACCGAATGGAGACAAGGTTAAAACGACCTGTTTACAAGTAGGTGGTTTTGATATGGTTGCTATAAACCTTTTCGCCTTTAGAAATCAGTGGGAGTTCGGATTTGCATTGAACAGAGATCTACCAAGGTCCAGGCATAAATATTACACTAAGGAACAACAACAGTACTTACTTGCAACGTCTATGGAGATAAGCTTACCTTTACGCTCTCCTTTCGTTGATGACCCGTTTGTTCTACTTGACCAATTAATAAATGAAAAAGGCAGATAGCGATTATAAACCAAGCTCTAACTGATTGGCTTTCCACATAATAGGGCGGTTTCGCCACTGGATGGTTCCTTTGGTCAGTACTAAACAGCGGTCTATCAGTACGCTGCTTTTCATTGCATGATCTTCTACGCCATAATCCCACTTTAATGAATTGTACACTAGCATACTCCGGTTATTAAGTGCATAGGTATCGTTAATCAAGCGATCAATTCCAAAGCCGACTTGCCTTGCTTCCTCCCATATGAGTAATGCCGAATTCACTACCTCGGTTCTCGCTTTCGTACCTATTTTGATATCGCCAACGACTATCACTGCTGCAGAATTGGGACGAAGCACACGATACATTTCAGCCAGCGTTTTTCTCATGAATGGGCGATAGACTTCCTCCCTCCGCGTAAGTGTTAAGTTAGCACGTTCAGCTTTCCTATCACGGCCTAGCCACCATACCCGAAGCCAGTTATTCCAGGTATAGTCCAGAACAGCCAGATATGGAGGCGAGGTAACAATCAAATCAACGCTATTAGATGCAACATATTCTAAGTTCCGTGAGTCAGCGAGATACACTTGTCCATTGTTCTGAGGGAAAGGGGCTTTCAGGCATCGCTGAGCTTTATTTATTGCACATTCGTAAATATCACGATCAGGAGCAATAAGATTATGTTCCTGGGAATAACGCTCTACATAACGAGGGGTAGAAGAAACAGTATCTTTTTGTGGCAAAGAAAGAAACATTCTGGAAGGACCATGTAAAATGCCACAGATTAAGCTCTTGGTAAATTTCGCTTCTAAACTCTCATCATATTGCAATACAGCACGCAAACGAACTATTTGCTCAAGAGTGGATGGTGAATACGATGCAAGAAGATCAGGATTTTGTAAATCAAATTCATTAATTGCAATCTTTCGAGATTCCTCAATCTTTGCCCTAAGGTAATGCTGGAATTGATTAAGCGTCATTGGATGAGCTTTAGCATGGGAAAGAATATAAGCATAATAAAACGAATCAGAAGCGATTGCTCGACGATTCGTCAGTAAAGCCTCTAATATTGTTGTGCCGCTTCCACTAAAGGGATCAAGAACAACCTGTCCCTCATCGGATAATTGCTGTATAAAATAGTGAGCTAAGCTTGGCGGATATGCACCAATATACTGTGATAATTTATGTAAAGGATGGCCCCATCCTCGTGCTGCTTTCTTCCATGTAAAGGGCAATTCGCCGCTAGCTATAACAGGGATATCTAAAGTGGGTGCTGCATCTGCCATGATGAACTTCCTTTATATACGATTATATATAATATACGAAAAATAAACAAGGAAATTAAAAAAATACACAGATAGCCAGCCTGAAGTCGGCATGCTGGTGATAATCTCACACAACGATTATAGCATGGCTTATCATCGCATGTTTCTGTTGCGGTACTTAAGGGGGAATATATACAATAGTTAAGAAGTCCGCTCCACAGTGGTCGGGTGGGGGAGAGCGGGGGGAACAACCCGACCACTATGTTGGAGAAGAGCGGAGAAAGAGCCAGATGGGTTCTGGGAACACCTCAATTGAAACTTTTGTTCCAACAAAAGCAATCTTACCATGAAAATTCCGTTCTGTCAAGTGTTTTTAGAACATAATTTCTAAAATCGTTAAAATAGATGAGTTTTTATCTGCCTGCGGTCAACATGCCTGCTTCTGTGATACAATCTAAGCATGACACATGGCATAGCAACCACTGTCGGAACAAGAGTTAAAGGATTATCTTGGAACATGCAAAATGTGGTACCACCGCAATCTCGCCGCCGCGATGAGCCGTTGCCGGAGGCGCGCGAGGTTGTCCCCAACGTCTGGAAAATTACCGTCCCTATACCATTTCCCTTACGCTTCGTCAATATGCATGCCCTTGTAGGCAAGGATGGCTGGGCTATCGTTGATACGGGCATGGGCAACCCCGATGCCCGCGTCGCCTTTGCCGCCGGACTGCAACGCGCGGGCCTGGACATACACGATTTACGGGCCATCGTCCTCACGCATCACCATCCCGATCACGTCGGTCTGTCGGGTGAACTCTTTGAGCAGAGCAGGGCACCGGTCTACATGCATCCCATCGATGCCGAGGCTATTCAGATACTCTGGAACAACAGCCTGCCACAGCGCTTTGGGCGTGTCTCACAGTTCTTTCTCCAGCATGGTCTGCCGCCCACGCAGCTCTGGTATACGCACGTCGAGCCGCAGCAGGCGCGCACAATCATCAATGTGCCGCCGCCAGCAGCGGTCACACCGGTCGAGGATGGCGAGATGCTGGAACTGGTGGGTGAGGTCTATCGCGTGATCTGGGTGCCCGGCCATTCAGATGGACAGATAGTCCTTTTCCGCGAGCGCGACGGTCTTTTCCTGGCCGCCGATCACGTTTTGCCGCGCATCACGCCCAATGTCGGTTTGTACTCCGAAAAAGACCGCCCCAATCCGCTCGGCGACTATCTTGAGTCGCTTGCCAAAGTTGCCGCCCTGCCCGCCAGCCTGGTGCTGCCGGGTCATGGCGAGCCGTTCACCGATCTGGCAGGACGCACTGCCG
>DAOTVZ010000161.1:0-27643 GCA_034436045.1 Ktedonobacteraceae bacterium
GCTGCGCTGGTGCTAGCTGGGCCAGTGAAACCGAGAATGTGATCAGCCATCCCAGGTTACGCTCAGGGGCGGTGCCGATATCGTGGTTATACTGACATGTATCGTGTGCCGGGTCTGGTGGTACTGAGATGGTGCAGTGCTGATCCTCGAAAGGGGGCGCGTGCCAGATAAGGTGATGCAGGCCGGGAGCCAGGATGAGGGCGTTGCTGTCAAGGCCGTAATTGCCATCGGTGCCATAGATTGGGAGCGGATTGATGCGCTTGCCGTCAACGAAGAGTTGTCCCCAGCCTGGGCTGGCATCCAGGTAAAAGCTGTTTAGACCGGCAGGCAGCGGTGTTGGCGTGTGGGGCAAGAGAGCAGCAACCGAATGTAGTACTACAGTGCGCGTTGGCGCATAGTTAAAGAGCAGAGCGAGTAGCAAGATTATGGCGGTAAGAGACAGCGTGACACTTTGCAAGGCACGTACTCGTCGCTTAAAGCGCGGTTTTTGCGGCGAGCGGCCTGTTGAATCTGTTCGCTTTGCCACTTCTTCGTCGAGATTATCCAGGCTGATAATCTCAACCTCGTTGTCATCCAGGGGATCGGAGTGCAAATCATCCATTGCTGGCTCTCTTTAGTCATCTATCTTGTAATTGCACAGGTCTGTCTTGCAAACGTGTGGAGTCGAAAGATAGTAGTGGCGCGGTTGTAGTACGTTCTACGAGTTTTGGTTGCAGCCAGATCAGTTCTGGCTTTTTGGATGGATAGTTAATGTGTTCCATCAGTTTTGCGATGCCCATTTCTCCCATCTGGTACATTGGCTGTTGGATGGTGCTGAGGCCAAGTAGTTCTGAAATCTCGATGCCGTCATACCCGATAATGGAAAGTTCTTCAGGCACGCGAATGTGTAGCGCCTTTGCGGCGTCCAGCGCGCCAATTGCCTGCATATCTGAGGCAACGAAGAGCGCTGTTGGGCGCGGCGTTCGCGTCAGTAGTTGATAGGCTGCCTCGCGCCCCCCTTGCCGATCCCATGCGGTGGCGATGGTCAGGTCGGGGTCATAGTGCAAACCGCAATCCTCAAAAGCTTGCTTGACGCCTCTCAGGCGGTCTATGGCCTGATTAAACTTCTTGCCTTCAATGACTCCGTTGATGAAACCGATGCGTTGATGGCCCAGGTTCATCAAATGAATGATAGCCTGATAAGCACCCTCTACATTATTGACCACGAGAGAGGTGAGCAGGGGACTATAAGCATCTACCAGCACAACGGGTAGCCCGATACGATGAAAGTTCTGGGCGAAGGTATCCTCCGGCGAGAGCGAGAGAATTAAGACGCCATCAACTTTGCGCCGCATAGGAAGCTCCGAAAAACAATGGTCGCGTTGCTCGTCAGTACGGACATTATAGAGCACCAGTTCTTTGCCATGACGCGCCGTTGCCGCCTCAACGCCCTGTAACACTTGCATAAAGAAGGGACGGGTGAAGAACGGAGCGATAATACCAATAGCGTTGGTGCGTTTGGAAATCATGCTGCGCGCAATCGGATCCGGCTTATAATCAAGCTGCTTGATAGCAGCAAGAACTTTTTCTCGTGTCTCAGGCTTTACACTTGAACTGCCGTTAATAACGCGTGAAACCGTCCCTATGCCGACGCCAGCAAGACGTGCTACATCATGTATCGTTGCCACAGGCATCTCCTCACCTTTTTCATCTCGCTGCCAATGCTACTATCAGATATATACTTATTATCGCACCAAAACTTCTCCTAAACAACAATTTGCCCTTGCCATCACAGCTATCGTCCTTGCCAGGGGCCTACCTCTTGAGCGTGGCATAGAAAACAGTAGCATAGAAAGCATGATGAGTGCAAGGATTGCCCTGCTCCGAGATCGTTTGGGTTTATCACATGGAGTAGCGGTGAACCTTATGCCGGTCGTGTTCGTTAGCTGGCAACGTTGACACTATCTTTTCACGACAGGTACAATAGAGAAGCTGAAGAAACTATGTAGTTTCTTACCCTCTCGCGTCCCATAGAAGATGAAGATGAGGCAAATAGACAATGAAGATTTTTGTTTGTGTAAAACAGGTGCCTGACCCTAACACAACGGTCAGTAAACTTGATCCCAGCACGAAACGCCTGGTGCGTAGCGGTGTCACGCTTGTCCTCGATCCAGGTGATGAAAGCACTATTTCCGCTGCTATCAAGCTTCGCGATACGATTGGCAACAGTGAGCTGGTTGCGGTGAGCATGGGGCCAACGTCGGCTCAAGAGGCGTTGCGCCGTTCGCTGGCGATGGGAGCCGACCGCGCTATTCTAGTGACAGACCCGGCCCTGGCCGGTTCTGATGCGCTGGGGACGGCGCGTGTGCTGGCGGCGGTGGCGCAAAAGGAGAAGCCGGATCTGATTTTCTGTTCGACTGAGAGTACCGACGGCTATACCGGTATGGTGCCAGGTGGCATTGCCGAGTTCCTGGGCTGGCCTCAGTTGACTTTTGCGCGCGAGATCAAAGTCGAGGGTGCCAAAGCCGTGATCAAGCGTGTCGTTCCCACCGGCTACAAGACCGTTGAAGCGCCGCTTCCGGCGGTTGTGACTATCGCCAGTGGTTCGTTTGAGGCTATCTATCCCACGATGAAGGGCATCATGGGTGCCAGAAAGAAACCATTTAGCCAGATGAGCCTGAAGGATCTGGCTATTGATCCCTCACAGGTTGGTGAAGCTGGCGCACGTGAGCGAGTATTGAGCATCGGCAAGGTTGAGGCGCGTGCCGCCGGACAGGTGATTAAAGACGATGGTACCGCTGTAGAGCAGATTATCAGTTTCTTGCAGCGTAACCAGTTGCTCTAGGAATTATGAGGAGAAGAGAACATGGCAAAAACGATCTGGGTCCTTGTCGAACTGGAAGACGGCAAACCGGCTCGCTCCTCACTAGAGGTGCTGGGCAAGGCGGCGAAACTTGGCCGAGCCGAGGCGGTGGTGCTGGGCGCTGCTGCCGTTGAGGTTGCTACCACACTGGGCGAATATGGCGCGGAAAAGGTCTATGTCCACGCCGACGCCACCTATGATACCTACCTGACTCTGCCTGCTGTTGAGACGCTCAGCAACCTGCTCAAGCAACATAACCCCGACCTGTTGCTGCTGGCGACGACGTATGATCTGCGCGACATCGCGGCTCGCCTCAATGTGCGTAATAACATGGGCCTGATTACCGATGCCACCGACCTGGCGTTTGATGGCGATACGCTCAACGTAACCGTGCCCTGGGGCGGTGAGAATATCGTGACGGCCACTCATCCTCAGCCGGGTACGGGCATCGTGCTGGTGCGCCCCAAAGCCTTCTCGGTCGAGCGCTATGAGGGCCGCACTGCTGAGGTTGAGACGATCAATGCTAGCATCAGTGCTGCCGCACAAAGCATCAAGATACTCGATAACGTCGAGGTAGCAAGCACCGGCCCTGCGCTGGAGGATGCCAGCGTTGTAGTGAGCGGTGGGCGTGGCCTGGGCAAACCGGAGAACTATCGCCTGATCGAAGAACTGGCGGCGGCGCTGGGCGGTGCCCCTGGTGCTACACGTGCCATCGTTGATGCAGGCTGGCTGCCCTATAGCTATCAGGTAGGTCAGACCGGCAAGACGGTCAAACCAACACTCTACATTGCTGTTGGCATCAGTGGTGCTATTCAGCACCTGGCAGGTATGAAAGGCTCCAAGTATATCGTCGCCATCAACAAAGACGAGAACGCGCCTATCTTCTCCGTCGCCGACTTCGGCGTTGTAGGAGATGCGCTTACCATCCTTCCTAAGTTGACGGAAGAGATCAAAAAGCGCAAGAGATGATCTTTCTGTCATTTTAATTTAATCTTGTTTTTCTTTTCCGAAAGACAAGATTAAATTAAAATGACATTAGAACTAATGGAGGTTTTTGAGATATGGCACCCCCAGTGATTTCTCCAACGGGGGGATGGATAGGCACAGTAATCTTCGTCCTGGTCTTCCTGGCGGCTCTGATCCTCTTCGGCATGCGCGCGGGCCAGCTCATCGCGCTACTGGTAAAAGCGCAGCCGGAAAATCGTCTTGACCGCCTGGATGATCGTTTTGGCTCGATTTTCAGAGTCGTCCTGGGACAAAGCGGTGTGCTACGCGATCCAATCCCTGGCATTGCTCATTTCTTTACCTTCTGGGGCTTTATCATTATTCAGTTTGGCCTTCTCAATCTCATGCTTGGAGCCTTCAATGGCAGCCTGCCATTGCTAGGTGATAATCGTGTCTTTGCCAGCCTGCTGGACGCTTTCGTCGTGTTCGTGCTGGTCGCGCTGATCGTGTTTGCCGTCCGGCGCGCTATCTTTCGCCCCAAACAATTGACCAGTAAACTGCATGGCCCATGGGACGGCTTCATCATCCTGGGACTGATTCTGCTTGTCATCGTTACGCTGACGCTGGTGGAAACTTTCGAGTACGCGGCCAGTGGTGGCGCGGCCTGGAGTCCGCTCGGTGCGCTATTTGGCCCGGCGGTAGCTGGCTGGGGCGTTACAAATGACATCATCTGGTATCGCATCTTCTGGTGGGCACACATTCTGACCGTGCTGGGTTTCCTGATCTACCTGCCGCGTTCCAAGCACCTGCACCTGATGGCGACGCCCTTCAACGTCTTCTTCCAGAACTATAAGCCAAGGGGCGCATTGCCTCTGATGGAGAATATCGAGGAGCGCGAGGACTATGGCGTCTCTAAAGCCGAGCAATTTACCTGGAAGCAATTGCTGGACGGCTATGCCTGTACTGAGTGCGGACGTTGCAATACTGTCTGCCCCGCTGCCAACACCGATAAGCCGCTTTTCCCCAAAGAGATTGTGCTGGGAGTGAAAGAGGCGCTCTTTGCGCGGAGCGGCGAAATTCTGGGCCAGGATTCGTTCTTCTCGAAGTTCGGCGTTGCGGCGGTCAAGGCTGATGCCACTGCGGAGCAGAATGGACATCCCAAAGAGATGGTGGGCGGTATTATCAGTACCGATGCTTTGTGGGCCTGTACGACCTGTATGGCGTGCATGGAGATCTGTCCTGTCTCTATCGAGCATGTGCCAAAAATCGTGGATATGCGCCGTCATCTGGTAATGGAAGCGAGCGACTTCCCGCAGGAAACCGTCTCGGTGCTCAATAATATTGAGCGCAACGGCAACCCCTGGGAGATCAGCAATGACAAGCGCGCCGAGTGGGCCGCTGACCTGGGCATTCCGTTGATGGCCGAGAATCCCGACGCCGATGTGTTGTACTGGGTAGGCTGTATGGGGTCATTTGACCAGCGCAACAAGCATGTGGCAACCTCAGTCGCCAAAATTTTGCTGGCGGCGAAGGTCAATTTTGCCATCCTGGGGCCGGAGGAGTCCTGCACGGGCGACCCGGCGCGCCGCATCGGCAATGAGTATCTGTGGCAGATGCAGGCACAGCAAAACATTGAGACGCTGAACGGCTACGGCTTCAATATCGTGGATGCCAGCAACGGCAACCACAATGCCAATGGCCATAACGGCACCAGCGCGAGCAAGCACCGCACCATCATCACGGCCTGCCCGCACTGCTTCAATACGATCAAGAACGAGTATCCCCAATTGGGCGGCAACTATGATGTGGTGCATCATACCGTCTTTATCAACGACTTGATTGAGCAGCAGCGCTTGAAGTTACCGGAAGGCTTCGACAGGCGCAAGCTAACCTACCATGACCCGTGTTACATTGGGCGCTACAACGGCGTCTTCGAGGAGCCGCGTCGTGTGCTGAAGGTAATCAACGGCAATGGCGTCACTGAGATGCGGCGCAATGGCAACAAAAGTTTCTGCTGTGGTGGCGGCGGTGGCCGCGCCTGGATGGAAGAGAAAATCGGCAAGCGTGTCAATCAGACGCGCGTGAAGGAGGCGCTGGAGACGAAGGCCGAAGTGCTGGCTGCCGCCTGCCCCTTCTGCATCACCATGTTCGAGGATGGCGTGAAGGGGGTGGACGCCGAAGAGCAGCTCAAGATCGAGGATATCTCCGAGATTATTGTGCAGGCACTGGAGAAATAAAGAATAAATAGTAAAAAACGGGCAAAAATTATTAATTTTTGCCCGTTTTTTATTGTTCATCTCTGGCCTGCTCTCATACATGGGTTTCAGCGAAATTTGCGCGATAAAATGTGCTTTTGCCTGCTCCTTGCAATCCGATCAAGAGAACAAGCTGCGGGTTCCTTATAGTCATTGTATGTATAGGATATGCGCTTGATGACAAAGATTTCCCAATGGAATGTAGGGATTAGCACTAATAATGTCATATTACATGCAGCAACATATCTTGTGCCTATCAAGAGAGATATATTGCTGCACATAACATGACAGGATCAACCTTTGCTCGTTATGATCTGTCAGGCAGAGAGCCAGAGTGTAGCGACCGAGGCGGCAAGTTCACGGCCCTGCGCGCGACCGGCCCGCGCCGATGGTTCGCGTGTTGCCGGGTCGAGTGGGTTTGGCCCGATTGCAGTTGCTGACGCCGTATCCGGTGCAATTACCAGCACCTGGCTCCCTTCTTGTTGCAGTGCGGCTGCTTCCGAAGTCGGGCCAACGCCGAAGTAGTTTGCGGCATCTCCTAGCGGGTTGAGGATTAAAATACGCTCATAACCACGCGCCAGGTCTGCATTTGTTGGTGAGCGCATACCGCCGTCCATATAACGATGGCCTGCAATTGTCACCGGTGGCCAGATGCCTGGAACGGCACAACTGGCCGCAACGGCATCAACCAGGGAGACACCCGATGTGCGATCAAAGATACGTTCTTCGCCAGTCTCTGTATCGACGGCGACAATCAAAAGACGCTGCTGCGGCCAGGTTTGAGCGGGAAGCCGACTCTCAATGATGGCACGCCGTTCTGCTTCCGAGATTGTGGGAGCAGCCAGCGCATACGTTCCGATCCGCACTCGAAACGCTCTGGGATCGGATCCTGCCTCTTTTACCGCCTGGGTAAAAATCTCCATCATTTGAGTGGTATCAAAGGCCACATTGCGTTCTTTCGACTCTGTGACCGGGATCAGTTGAGCGGCGAAAAGGCTCTCCAGATCGGTTCCACTGGCGATTTGAGCGCCAACCACTGACCCGGCAGAGGTTCCGATGATGATGTCCGCTCTACGCACGTCCACACCAGCGTCATGCAGGCCGGTAAGAATGCCCAGTTCCCAGGCGACACCTGCCACGCCACCGCCACCAAGAACCAGCGCGCGTGTGCCCGTCTTGTGAGAATTCATCATGTATCCTTTCGTTAGAACAATATCGCGGCACCAGGCTTACAGGCCCGAAAGGAGGGCACGGGCAATGACCAGGCGTTGAATCTGATTGGTGCCCTCGTAAATCTGTGTGATCTTCGCGTCGCGCAGCATACGTTCCGCCGGATATTCTTTGATGTAGCCGTAGCCGCCAAGAATCTGGATGGCGTCGCTTGTGACCTCCATCGCGCTATCCGAGGCGAATAGTTTGGCCATCGACGAATATTTGCCGAAATTTGGCTCGCCACGATCCATCATCTCGGCGGCATTATAGACCAGCAGGCGCGAGGCTTCCACTTTGGTAGCCATGTCGGCCAGCATAAACTGAATGCCCTGGAAATTGGCAATGGGCTGATCAAACTGCACACGTTGTTTGGCGTATTCAACCGCCAGGTCGAGCGCTCCTTGCGCGATACCTACAGCTTGTGCGCCGATGCCTGTGCGCGTGCGATCAAGCGTCATCATAGCGAGTTTGAAGCCATCGCCCTCGCGGCCTAGCAGATTTTCGGCGGGTACTTCGCAATCGGTAAAGATGAGTTCGGCGGTCTGCGAACCTTTAATGCCCATTTTCTCTTCGATGCGCCCGACCGAGAAGCCGGGGTAATCCTTCTCGACGATAAAGGCGCTGATGCCGCGAGAGCCTTTACTGGGGTCAGTAATCGCCATCACAGAGTTGACCTGTGCCAGGCCGCCGTTGGTGATGAAGCGTTTTGAGCCGTTGAGGATATATTTATCACCCTTGCGAACGGCGAAGGTACGCATGGCGGCGGCATCTGAGCCGGAACCGGCCTCGGTAAGGGCGAAGGCGGAGAGCCATTCGCCGGAAGCCAGCGGGGGGATGTATTTGCGCTTCTGTTCCTCGTTGCCACCCAGCAGGATGGGCATGGCTCCAAGTTGCTGCACGGCTAGGATCAGGCCGGTGGTGGCACAGGCGCGGGAAAGCTCTTCAATTGCCATCGCTACGGCCAGTTCGCTTGCACCCAGGCCGCCGTATTCGCTAGGAAAAGGCATAGCAAGAATATCCTGCTGGGCGAGCAGGGCCTTCATGTCCCAGGGAAATTCGCCGGTGCGATCTATCTCGGCGGCGCGCGGTTTCACGCGCTCCTGTGCTAGTTCACGAATCGCTTCAATTAGCGCCTGTTCTTCCTCGACAAGATGTGACACAGCCATGAAACTTGCTCCTTATGTTCTGCTAATAAATACTGTGTGTGGTTTCCGTTGTAGAGTATAGCACAGTAGCGCAGGGTAGCGCGCGATAACACAGGGGGATGACTGTGTTTTGCCGTTTACAGACACAGCGGGTTTACCATTGGCGAATAGTGAGGTGCCCCTGTGCGACGGCATCCACGATGTCGGCGCGACTCACAATGCCGACCACACGCCCATCATGCACGACGGGCACGCGTTTGATCTTTTTGCTGGTGAGCAATTGAGCGATTTCGCTAACGGGCGTTTCCTCATCAACCACGATTACTTCGCTACTCATGATATCTTTGACGCGCAAGTCATTCGATGTGGCCTTAGCGATGATGTCCGCTTCTGTAACAATGCCGATCAATTTGCCTTCGGAGTTGATGACGGGAACGCCACTAATGCGTTCCCGTGAGAGGAGTTGGGCCACCTCCTGAACAGTGGCCTGTGGAGTAGTTGTATAAACGCGATGGGTCATAATGTCTCTAGCGATCATGTAGCACACTCCTTCGTGCAAGCGAATCGTTGACGGCCCTCTTATGTAGTAAGTATATCATATGACTTCTAGCATGATATGATTATAGCGCATCAATCTGTTGAGCTGATGGAATGCCGATGAAGGGATGGTTTTCATTTATGGAGAGACGTGCGCGACGCTTTCAGCGCGTTGCTCATAGGGGCGGATCGCACCTGGCCCCGGAAAATACACTGGCCGCGTTTCGTAACGCCTTGACATTAGGTGTTGACGCGGTTGAGATGGATGTGCAGATGACACGCGACGGGCATGCCATTGTGTTTCATGATACGACGATAGAGCGTTTGACAGAGGGTGAGGGCAACATTCTTGACCTGGATTTTGCTTATCTGCGTTCTCTCGACGTTGCGGCGCATTTCCCTGGTGGTTGGCCACGAAAGGAACAGATTCCGACCTTGCGTGAGGTGTTAGAACTGGCGAGACGGCGCGTGCAGGCGTATATAGAGATTAAGGCTAGTGAGCGAGACGGCGTGTATGGGCAATATCCGCGGATTGTTGAGACGGTGGTGAGGGAGATACGTGCGACCAATATGGCCGATGATGTGCTGGTTATCTCATTCGATTGGTCGGTTTTGCCACGCATCAAAGCGCTGGAGCCGGCTATCACTACGGGCATGCTGGTCGCGGACGATGTCTGGAATCCACATGCCGAAGGTGCGCTGGAGACGTTGCTCATGCAGGCACAAAAGTTGGGTGTCGATTGGGTGAACATGGATTATACGTTATGTACAGAGCAAATTGTGACGCTCTTGCATTCGCATAACCTCAAACTGGGGCTGTGGACGGTTAATACTATTGAGGCTTTACGCCATTTTGCCCACATGGGAGTAGACTCGCTGACGACGGATCGTCCCGACTTTTTCGCAGATATGGATGGGTAGGGGCCTTCCAGGTCATGCAAATCATCCAGCGCGTATCCGGCGTGTAGAAGATGAAGAATGCGAGCAGCGACAAGGCAGATATGCTCTAGTCCTGATAGGTGGGAGCGATGTATCTATCGTCAAGATTGCTTCGTTTTATATAGCTAGATAGTCAGGGAAAGGTCGAGATTAGTGGAAAGTCGAGGTAGGCGGTAAAGGTACCGGTCTACTACGGCTGCTGAGCAATACTATGTTATAATTGCGCCAGCCAGTGATGGTGTCTTTGATTCATTATGATTTTATTATGTCTTACGTGGAGACTATGACCAATGCAGCAAACACAGACTCCTGTAAAACCCTATGAGGAAGCGCTTGAAGCCTCCTCTGCATCACAAGAGGTTGCGATCTCGATTGTGGTGCCGGTGATGAATGAGCAACAAAACGTCAGCCTGCTCTATGAGAAACTATCGGCGCAGCTAGATCGGTTGGGCAAACACTACGAAATTATTTTTGTGGATGATGGGAGTACGGATGGTACCTTTGCGGAACTGAAAAAGCTCTACGACGCCCATCGTGGTGTAGTGCGTGTAGTGCGCTTCCGGCGTAATTTTGGTAAAACACCCGCGTTGGTAGCTGGTTTTGGGCGTGCGCGTGGCGAAGTGATCTTTACGATGGACGGCGATCTGCAAGATGACCCGGAAGAGATTCCCCGTTTCCTGGAGAAACTGGACGAGGGCTATGATCTGGTGACGGGCTGGAAGTACCCACGCCTCGACCCACTCTCGAAGACCTTTCCCTCACGTATCTTTAATCGCATGGTCAGTGTAGCGACGGGCGTCCACCTGCATGATATCAATAACGGTTTCAAAGCGTATCGCCGTGAAATTATTGATGATCCTCATCTCAAGTTATATGGTGAATTTCACCGCTTTATCCCGGTCATGGCGCACTGGCGGGGCTACCGTGTGGCGGAGATCAAGGTGCGTCATCATCCGCGCCGTTTCGGCGTCTCGAAGTTTGGGGCGCGTCGTTTCGCACGAGGTCTGATTGACCTGCTCAATGTGCTGTTCCTGACCTCGTTTTTGCGGACGCCGCTACGCCTCTTCGGTCCACTGGGCTTCTGGACCTTCCTGCTGGGTGTACTGATTGACCTCTATGTGGTGATTCGCAGCTTTGTGACTCATTTCCCGATTCACAATCAGCCTTTGCTCTTCGTGGGCATCCTCTTGATGATCTTCGGTGTACAATTTATTCTGACAGGGTTGCAGAGCGAAATGATTCGTCACTACGCATTCCAGCCTGGCGAGGAATATAGTATCAAACAGGAACTGGATTAAATGCGAAAGGCGACATTAATCAAGGTTGGCAAGCGCATTTTACAGATAGGCTTGCCAATCCTGGTGCTGTTTTTCTTTATCAAGCTGATAGCCAGTGAATGGTCGCAATTAAGAGCGATATCTTTCCACTGGGATCCCTGGTGGATGGTGCTGGCCTTCGTGGGTTTCGTCGTGCAGACGGTCATCTATGCGTTTATCTGGCGTTCTATTCTGCATCGCATGGGTTATCGCCTGCATATCATGACTGCGCAACGTATTTATCTGGCCTCTGAGTTTGTGCGTTATATCCCCGGCAATGTCTGGCACGTGCTGACACGAACACTGTGGGTCAACAAATACGGGGTGCCACGTTCGGTCGGCTTTACCAGCATGGTAATCGAATTGCTGACAAAACTGGCGGCGGGCGCGTTTATCTTTGCGCTCAGTCTGCTCTTCTGGGGTGATCTGACCTCTATCCATACCTTGATCAGTAGCAAAGATACCTATTTACTGGTGGTGCTGGCAATAGTTCTCATGGCGGCGGTGCTGATCGGGTTGCATCCACGTGTGTTGTCCGGTGTGCTGAATCGAGCCTTGCGTCTGCTTAAACGTGAGCCAATAGAGTTGGGCCTGCGGTATCGGGATGTTTTGATCATTACGCTATACTGGTGTCTCGACTGGGTGGTAGCTGGTGTGGCCTTCTATCTCATGATGATTTCACTCTGGCCGACGTTTCCGCTCGGTGTGTTACCCGTCTGTATTGGTATCTATGCGCTGGCCTGGGACGTGGGCTTTCTGTCTTTTATTACACCAAGTGGTCTTGGTTTTCGTGAAGGTGTTATCGCCTTATTATTTGTGCTGGCGCTACCGTTTTTGCCTAAGCCTTTAGGCCCGTTAGCGGCTATCGTCGCGCGTGTTGTCTCGACGCTAGCGGAACTGGTATGTGTCAGTGTAGCTTATATTACCGGTAGCCGACAAATGCGTGAGGTGCAGCGAGAGCAGACTCCGCTCTCCAGCGCAAAAGTAAATTGAAGAAGTATATCTCTATCTGATATGCCTCTACTCTTTCACTCCCATTGGGGTACTAAGGGGAATATCAATGAATAGTATATCGTGGAGGAAACGCATCTCAGTCCTGCTCAATAGGCTATATCTATATCCTGAGCCGGAGCCGATGCCACACAATCGCCGCTTCTGGTTAGCAATGGGTCTGGTAACGCTGGCCGCTGCACTGTTCTCAGCCTTCTACATCGCTTATATGACCGGTTTACAGAGCGCCTATCTCACACACGCGGAAGACCTGGGGATCATGGATCAGGCTATCTGGAATACCGTTCACGGGGATATATTGCATCAGACGATCTGTAATATTTTGACTGATACAAACTGTTATTCTCCAAACGGCATTATGCGCTTCGCTATTCATGTTGAGCCGCTATTGTTTCCGATTGCGCTGCTCTATCTCATCTGGCCCTCGCCGAATACGCTGGTGACTTTGCAGACCCTTATCGTGGCGCTTGGAGCCTATCCGGCTTTCTGGCTGGCACGTTTGCGTCTACGCAATGAGTGGGCAGCAGTAGTGATCGCGTTGCTCTATCTCCTCTATCCTGCGTTGCAGAACGCTGTTTACTTCGATTTTCATGCCGTAACGCTGACTGCTGCGTTTATTATGTTTGTTCTATATTTCATGTACACGCGCCGTACGGTGTGGCTCTTTGTATTCGCTATTCTGGCGATGGCTTGCAAAGAAGAGATTCCGGGTGTGCTGGCGCTCTTTGGTGTCTGGTCGATGATCTTTCAGCGTCGCTGGCGTAGCGGCCTGGCCCTGACGCTACTTGGGCTGGCCTGGACGGGTGCGGTGCTACTCCTTGAGCATATCTTCAGTCCTGTTGGTCAATCGCTTCTTACCGGTCGCTATACATATCTTGGGCATGGTCCTGTACAAATCGCGCTCAATCTCTTGCTACATCCGGTGAGAGATCTGAAAGATTTCGTGCTGGAACCACAACATGAACTATACTTGCGTATCATTCTGGCTCCCACCGGCTTTCTAGCCATCCTGGCTCCCTGGGTCTGGATTCTGGCAGTACCGACACTGGCGCTCAATCTGCTCAGCAGTGATCCTCAGATGTATAGCGGCCTTTTCCAGTACAATGCTGAGATCGTGCCGGTATTCGTCTTTGCGACTATTGAGGCGCTGGTGCTTTTGCTCTGGCTGGTGCAGCTCGTGCTGGCAAAGGTGAGCGGGCGGACGCGGAGTGTGGCAGCTATAGCTGTCAACAAAGAAAGTATTGTCCAGCGACCGCAGGTGTTAGCGCGCAGAAGACGCAACTGGACGTTTAGCTCGGTTGCGCATGTCGTTCTATTGACTCTCTTTTCAGCTTATCTTTTGATTAATGTGGTACGTATCGATACATTGCGCGGGCATTTACCTTTCTCTGAGGGGTTCCAGTGGCCACAGGTGACGGCCCATGATTTGCTGGCGCAGAAATTTGAAGCTCTGATTCCGGCCAATGCCTCGGTTTCTGCACAATCCAGTCTGGTGCCGCATATCAGTGAGCGCCGTGATATCTACATGTTTCCTTATGCCACCGGTTTGTATAAGACGAATTATCAGGCGCAGTATATCTTTCTGGATGTGACAAGCGATATTTACCCCTATATCGATACGACTTCTTATGTACACGATGTCAAAACTCTCCTGATGAATGGTTCTTATGGTGTGGTAGCGGCTCAGGATGGCTATCTGTTGTTAAAGCGTGGGCTTCCCGCACCAGGTCTGGCATCATACTCGGAACAGGATACCCAGGGGACGGATCCGACATACTTGTCGCCTGCTTTGTCGGGGAATTTCTGCTCCTACACACAGGTAACGCAACAGGATGTGCGCCATGCTATGCAGGTAAATTTCACCAATGCCGACGATACGGATGTAGGAGCCTCGCTGATCGGTTTTCGTATGAATGCGCCTGACACATTTAGTAGAAGCGGGGGGTATATGACTGTAGAGACATACTGGAAAGTGAACGCTCCTACCGATGTGCCGCTGCAGCCGGTAGTGCTGATGGTTGCTAGCGATGACGATGCCTACGTCGTCAGTACGGATTTTCCCGCCGCGTTGTGGTGTGAGACGACAGGCTGGCAACCAGGTACGATTGTTGATCTAGAAACACGGGTGTTTGGGCTTCAGAGCATTGACATTCCAACCGGGCTAGCCCATCTGGCTATCGCGCTTGCGCCAATCATACAGTCATCTGATACAATGACCTATGTTAGACAGAGTTTGCCCGCTCACGTTGCCAGGGGTTCGGCAAAAGCTGTAACTATTCAGCATATTCAGGCGGTAGAGGTGATGCCGCTCACCATTACGCCTTGATGAATCATGATGAGAAAACATGTAGCGGCACTCCTTGCGGGGGTGCAGGTAGTGAGAAAGAGGTTGTAGTTGATGGGTGTTTATCTTAATCAACTCCCACCACCAGAGATAGCGCGTCTGAAAGCAGAGCTAGCGGAGACGATCATCGCCAATTTCTGCTATCCGCGTTTTTTTGATTATCGCACGAATTCATTGCGCATGCGTCCGGTGGATCGGGCCAAGCGGCAAGAGGTCTGGTTATTTCTCAGTTCGGTGGATTTTGCGACGTGGGGGCGGGTCGATTTGACATCGCCTGATTTACAGAAGCAAATTGAGCGGCTTTTTATCCAGTTTGTGCAACGTAATCGCAGTTTTTTTGGCGAACAGGGTCGAAAGCGCATGCCGGATGTACGGATGCTGATTACGAGTTCGGCTGCATCGGTGGCGCAGGGTTTGCGTAATCATCTCAGTGGTCAACGAGGTGCAGTACCCTTTGGTAGTCCACGTCCGGCTACCACGTGGTCATCGGCAGGCGTGAATGGGAAAGCAGAGCCGTCCTGGGAGCAGATTGCGGCCTCGACGATGCTGCTTCAGCAGCAATTGCAGGAGGCGCGTGGAGAGATGAAACCAGCCTTGCCAGAAGGGCGAGCCGTGCAACCTGCTCAACGCCGCACCACGGCAGCTCCACTGGCCAATTCGTCTATACCTGCCTCACGAACGGATGTCACCAGCAAGGCAAATCAGGAAGTAGCAGAGAAAGCTGGCTCGGTGCCACCTTCGACCGGTGGTGCATTGCTAGCTGATGGTGCTCCCAACAAGCCTGCTACTGCGATGCCACAGCGCCCGGCGGCCTCTATACCCCCGGTAGGAACATCATCCCCTTCTTCCATATCGTCTATTCGTAGAGGAGAGATGCCCTCTATACCGGGAAGCCAGCCTGGGAAGACGGCGCAATCGGGGCCGCTGACGTCGCCATCCCCGGTCTCTCCCTCGCCGGGAGTGGCAGCTCAAAGAGTGCCGATGCCTCCGCAAGCTGCGCCGACAGAATCCACTATGCCGCGAGGACGTTCGGGTCAAGCGGGCACATTGCCGGGCGACGCGACGGCTCCAACGATGCCGACGCAAAGAACAGAGCAGGGGCAGCAGAATATTCCTATGGCTCCTGCCGCTCTGCCAGCACAATCCACGCCGATGCGCAGTGCAGCTTCACCGGCGGCAGCACCTCCCGCTCTTGCCAGTTCGCTTGCCCCTGGCTTGCCAACGACGCGCGAAAGTGGCATGATGCGTGTTGGGGAAGATGACCTGGCTATTTTTGAGGAGATGCGCACTCAACTGATTGTCTGGCTGCGTATCGAAGCTGTACGGGCGGGTGCAGATATTTCCGGTAAAACTCCACCCCAACTTCTTGAACTTCTGCGTCAGTTGGGCGCTCTGGACGAGACACGCCTGCAAGTCGTTTCCACGCTGTTAAATCTGGCGAATCAGGTATTAAAGAATGGTCAAGTCAGTGTGCTGGATTACAAACAGGCCCTCATGTTTCATCTCATGCACACGCGCTACTGGAAGTGACCTTGTGTGTCAGTGATTAAAGTGTTTATACGCCAGCTTGTTTGATACCTGCGCGTTGCATTGCAATAGAGAGGATTAAGAATCCGTTAAGATTTAAAAAAAAGCCTTTTTTGGGCAGCTTATCTCTTCCTCAAAAGGGTGCATGGTATGGTACATTATGAATGTGTTCACCTGAACACATTCTTGTATCTTATGTACAAACTTGTTAAAACAATGTCCGTACTATGTAGTTACACGGGGGGATAGTAGCTGTGATGACCAAAGGGAGAGATAATGCGGCGGAACGCTTAAGCGATGTGATTGCGGTCATTCGCGCACGCCGACAGAGCGGTGTACTCAGTGTGGAACATTACGAGGCAGGACGGTTTGAGGAAGGGGAAATTTACTTTGAAAATGGCCAGCCCGTTCAGGCGCGCTTGGGAACTATTAGCGGGCAGGATGCGCTGGCGCGCCTGCTGAATTGGCGCAACATCTATTTTCTGTTTGTGAAGGATGCAGCAACAGAACCTCAGAAAGCACAGGTACGTAGTACAGAACCAGTTACTTTGATTCCTCGTTCTCCTCTTCCTTCTTTTCCTTTTGTCGCAACAAACGATAAAGATGCAAATTACGAGTTAACACAGCAACCGACTTTGCGACAGGAGATCGCACAACAGACATCACAAGAGGTGCTGGTGGATACCGAATTGGCTACTCGTGTGCCGCAGCGTGTCAAAGATGTGAAAGATGTACTCTCCTTGCCCGTCACTCGTGCTCAACGTTCTATCTACATGCTGATAGATGGCAAGCGGAATATCGGTGATCTGTCTCGCTGTACGCACAAGAGTACTCAGGAGATCTACTGGATACTGACCGAACTGCGCAATCGTGGCTATATTGCTTTTTGATCTTTCAGAGCAAGCGGATAGTTAGCAGAGCGACCACGAGGCAGGGCAGGCGTGGTATCATATCATAAACGATTATGGCAGGGACAATGCCTCATGGCTGTTCTGCTGGCTACCTGCTTAAGCGGTAGATGATGCCGGTGTTGCGATGGCAGGTAATAGCGTCTGTAGTTGCTCCAGCCAGTGTGAACCGAGTAGTCGGCGAGGGATGCGGATCACGCCTTGCTGGACGCGTACCTCGTTGCGGAACTTGCGGTAGAGTGCAACGCGGTTAGGGATGACCGTGCGTTTGACGGTTAGCACAAACTCATTGTCTTTCAGAGCCACCGATTCATAGCCCAGATGTGCCGCTGTGATCTTGAGCTTGACCAGTTCCAGCAAGTTCTGGACCGGTTGTGGCGGTGTGCCGAAACGGTCGCTGAGTTCGGCGCACATAGCTTCAATCTGTTCTGGTGTGGCCAGGTTAGCCAGGCGTTGATAGAAGTTAACCTTCAAGGTGCGGTCGCCGATGTAGTCATCGGGCAGGTAGGCGCTGAGTGGTAGATCGACCGTTGTGGTTGGCATGGCAGCTTCGGCCTGTTTGCCTTGCAGTTCCTGGACTGCCTCGGCCAGCAGCTTACAGTAGAGATCGAAACCAACCGAGTTCATGAAGCCGGATTGTTCAGCACCGAGCAGATTGCCCGCACCGCGTATCTCCAGGTCTTTCATAGCAATACGGAAACCCGCGCCCAGTTCAGTGGCCTCAAAGATGGCCCGCAGGCGTTTCTCCTGAATCGGGGTGAGGCGCGCATCTTTGGCGTAGAAGAAGTATGCATATGCCTGGTGCGTGCCGCGCCCGACACGCCCGCGCAACTGGTAAAGCTGTGCCAGACCGAAGTGTGAAGCGTTGTTGACGATGATTGTGTTGGCGTTAGGAATGTCCAGGCCATTCTCGATGATGGTCGTTGAGACCAGCACGTCATACTCGCCGTTCGAGAAATCGATCATCACCCGTTCCAGTTGATCTTCATTCATCTGACCATGACCAACGGCGATGCGCGCCTCCGGCAGCAGCTTTTGCAGTTTCTGAGCCACTACTTGAATGCCCTGCACGCGATTATGCACAAAGAAGACCTGACCACCGCGATCAATTTCGCGCATGATTGCTTCGCGGATCAGTTGCTCGTCGTACTCACGAATGGTGGTGCGAATAGGAAGACGCTCTTGTGGTGGTGTCTCGATCACGCTCATATCGCGCAGGTTGACCAGCGACATGTGCAATGTGCGCGGGATTGGCGTGGCTGTCATGGTCAGCACATCGATCTCGCTGCGCAATTGCTTGAGACGTTCCTTGTGGACAACACCGAAACGCTGTTCCTCATCAATGATGAGCAGACCCAGATTGAAGAAGACAACATCCTTCTGCAAGAGGCGGTGGGTACCGATGATAATATCTACTTTGCCGAAGGCCAGGTCTTCCAGCACCTGTTTCTGCTCTTTTTCAGAGCGGAAGCGACTGAGCAATTCGACGCGCACCGGGTAGGCTTTGAGACGCTCTTTAAAGGTGTTGTAATGCTGAAGCGCCAGCACTGTGGTTGGCACCAGAATAGCAACCTGGCGCTGATCAAGAACGGCCTTGAAGGCGGCGCGTAATGCTACCTCGGTTTTGCCATAACCGACATCGCCGCATACCAGTCGATCCATCGGACGAGGCCGCTCCATATCGGCTTTGACTTCTTCGATGGCACGTGCCTGGTCGGGCGTTTCCTCGTAGGGGAAGGCATCCTCCAATTCCTGCAACCAGGGCTGTTCGGAATCAGGCGGGAAGGCATGGCCCTGAGCGGCCTCGCGCTGGCTATAGAGACGCAGCAGGTCGCGTGCAATATCCTGGACATTCTCCTTCACCCGTGCCTTCGCCCGTGTCCATTCTGTCGTGCCGAGCTTGCTCAGTGCTGGCACCGACTCACCCATGCCGATATAGCGCGTGATGCGGTCAAGTTGATCGGTAGGAATGTACAGCTTATCGGTGCCTGCGTAATGGATCAGCAGATACTCGCGCTCGACGCCGGTCAGGTTGAGTTTGGCTAAGCCCTCGAAACGCCCAATGCCGTGTTCCTGATGCACGACATAATCGCCAGGGTTGAGTTCGGCCAGAAAAGAGGAAGGCGTGATGGGTTTGCGACGGGATGTGCTACGACGGCGCGACCAGCCGAAAATCTCGGTATCCGTGTAGATGTGCAGACCCAGTGATTGAGACTGCCAACCTTCGGTCAGTTGACCCTGAATGAGCGTCAACGTGCCAGCTTCGGGCAATTGATTGATATTGGTGCCGGGGCTGGCATGAATGGCCGCGTCTTGCAGAATGCTCTCATCGCTCAGAACTTCGGCCATGCGGCGTGCTTGTGCGGTCACAATCACAATGCGTTCACGGTTGTCGAGTAAGCGGCGGCAATCCTGTACGAAGGCACGCAGACGCCCACCATACGAGTTCGCACTGGTGTAAATGGGCATCAGATGTTCAGTACCATGCTGGCTGATCTCGAAATCGCTGGCGGCGGTGGAGAGGATATCGGCAAAACGAAGCTGTAGCCTTTGTTGTAACTGGGGTTCTAGCTGATTCCACGAGACATGAGCTTTACGCAGGTGTGCCGGATTCTCACGTTCACGTTCCAGACGTTCCTTCAGTTCGTTGGCTTGCAGATCGAGTTCCGTAATCTGCGTTTGAATGCTGGCCGGATTATCCAGCAGGAGCAGGCCCTGACGCGGCAGGTAGTCGAGAATAGTGGCGCGCTCATGCAGATAGGGCAGGTAGAAGGCGATATCGTCGAATGAGCGGCGCTGACGCAACTGCTCCAGATCGCGCTGCCAGCGTTCTTCGGCATCGCGGTGAAGAATCTTACTGTCAAGCTGCTCCAGTTCTTTGACGGCCTCCGGCCCTCGTATCGGCAAAGCTTCACGCGCGGGGCCGATGATACACTCTGTTATTGGATTGAGCGAGCGCTGAGTTTCTTGATCGAAGGTGCGCAGCGACTCAACCTCGTCACCGAAAAATTCGACGCGCACCGGGCGCGGCAACGTGGGTGGAAACAGGTCGATAATGCCGCCACGATGACTGAACTGCCCTGGCTCCTCTACCTCCGCTGTCGGCTCGTAGCCAAGATTATACAGGTGATCTAACAGAAGCGTGAGATCAACTTCCTGTCCGGTTTGCAGAGTGAACAATGAGGCGGCCAGTTCTTTGGGCGGGATAATCGGTTGCGTAAGGGCACGCGCTGAGCAGATCACCAGTGGGGCCTTATTCTTGCCGGTCAACGCGATCAGGGCTTGCATGCGCTGCTGTGTGGTTTCAGCATCGCTGATGAGGCGCTCATAGGGCAGCGCATCGCGGTCGGGCATGGCATAGACTTCCCTCTGCTGAGGCAGGAAAGCTTTAATGCTTTCCTGCATCTGGCCTGCCTGTGTTTCATCCCTGACCACCAGCAGGATGGGCAGTTTTAAGGTATTAGCGATAGCAGCAATTACATAGGGGCGTGCGGCCTCCGTAATACCGGTTAAAGAAGGTATTACTTCGGATGCGCGTATTTTATCTATTAAACGGCGATATTCAGGTCTTTGATCCAGGAGCGTGAGTAAGCCCTGTAATGTCACATTGTCCTCCAAAAAGGCACAACGACTTGCATCCCCGTTCAGATTGCCTCAGGGGGATGCAATGTTCGCTATCCTTGCTCTTGTACTACGCCCTAATGATAACTCACAAGATGATTTCTTGCAACTTTTAAAGCCTTCCTGTTATCTCTATGAGGTGTGCTGTTGCAAGGCCAGCCAGACCTGGCGATGAATGATGGCGCGGAAAAGACCCCAATCGTGCCAGTTGCCGCTAAAGTTCTCGCTGAAGGAAGAGGGCACATGTTCCAGCGTCTCAGCGACGGCAGGTAGTTCGGCGGGTAGAATTTCGCGGAAACCCTCAATACGTTCGTGTTCGTCGAGTGGATGTAGCACGCCGCCAACCTCGTCAAGCAGGAACGCGAAGGTATAGAAGAGAGGCTTGTCACTGAGCGGGGGAACGCGGTAGGCGACAGCGGCGAGGAAATGCCGGGAGATTACTTCCAGTCCCGTCTCTTCATAGGTTTCGCGCAAGAGGGCATCGTAGATGGATTCACCGAAATTGATGCCGCCGGTGGGTAGCCGATAGCCACCGAGCGGATAGAAGGTTTTTTTCATCAACAGTAGATGGCCACCGGGACGGCGCACGACCATACAGACCTCGCCGTAGCGGTCCTTCGCGTTCAGAGGGTCAAATAAACCGGTGATGACGAGATCAGCACTATGTACAACCGGTTGACCAAGATGTTGCGCGAGCTGCGCAAGTTCATCCTGTATTGCGGGCGGCAATGTTGTAAACATGAAAATTACACTCCATACAATAAATTTTGTGCCACCTTCACTCCATGCTCCAGCGCCAGGTGAACGCGCCCTCCAACGAAGGCATCCCCGCAGAAAGCCAGCCCGTGTGGTATGGTCTGGCGGTTAAGCGCGTCGGCGTCGGCGCGCGTGATCGGTAGCGCGTAGCGCCAGTACTGAATATCGGTAAAGATGGGTGAGGGTAGCGTTTCATCGATGAGCGCGGCGATCAGTCGAGCTACATCATTGAGCAGGCTTTGCTCATCCGCTTGTTCCCAGTGTTCGCGGCTATAGTGTGGGGCCATCTGTGCAATCAGCAATCCGCAGCCCGTCGGCACGCGCGCGGCATCTTTCTCGTGTTCCCAGGCCAGCCAGGAGATAGCGTGTGCCTTGTCGGTATTAACCAGTGCGTAGTAGGGGCGTGAGCGTGGAGCCGGTCGGTAGCCGAGCATGACCGAAATGAGTGGATTATAGTCTACACTCTTAAGAGCATTGATGATGCTTTGCTGTAAGAAGGGTATAAGCTGGCTGGCCTGCAATATCTCGACGACCTGTGGTGCGGGCATGGTCATCAGCAGTTTCTTATAGTCACCAACGTGCCGATTATTGTTATCGATAAGTCGCCAGCCATCGGCTATTTGTTCTAAGTGCGTGATGTGCGTGTTAAAGTGGATTGTCAATCCCTGTGCCATCTGTTTGGCTAGAGCAGTTAGCCCACTGCGGTAGTTCCATCTGGGTGTGGCGTTCTGCTGGGGATCGCCTTCCTGAATGTAGCCTGTGCGGTCGAAAATCCAGACCGGTTTGGCAATGTTGAGCAGGTCGGGGGCGCGAAAACGTTCGGTGATGAAGGCAGTGCTGATGCTACTGCCTTCGCCCTTGATGTATTGCGCCCCGTGATCGTAGATGAAGCCGTTGCGGTTGCGAGTGGCGGCGCGTCCACCGACTTCTTGACTTTGCTCAAAGAGCGTGACGTGCCGTCCTGCATCTTGCAGCGTGTGTGCGGCAGCTAATCCACTACTTCCTGTGCCGATAATTGCGATTGAGTTCATCGGAAAACCTTTGCTATGAAGTCCGTGTCACATTCATTTTCCACAGATTGGAGCGCGCGAGCATTTCTTCGGCGCTCTTGAGCGAGAATTCTGTGACGTTGCCGCCCATGATATGCGCGATCTCGCGTGAACGCTGTTCCGGGCGCAGTTCGTTGACGATAGTGATAGTACGGTTGTCAAAGATTTGCTTACTGACATTGTAATGTGTATCGGCGAAAGCGGCAATTTGTGGTAAGTGGGTGACGCAGATAACCTGGTGGTTGCGGGTCAGTTGCCACAATTTCTCGCCCACGATCTGTCCACTGCGTCCACTGATACCGGCATCGATCTCGTCGAAGATCAGAGTAGGTGTGGCATCGGCATCGGCCAGAATGGTTTTGAGTGCGAGCATCAGGCGCGAAGTCTCACCGCCGGAAGCAATTTTTGTCAGTGGCTTGAACGGTTCGCCGGGGTTAGGGGCGATCAGAAATTGTACCTGGTCGATGCCGGTGGCGTCACAGGCGTAGTTTTGCACCGGCTGGCCGTCGATGCTGGCGGGTACGCCCTCTTCGTTGGGTTCTTGCGTGATCTCGACCTTGAAGCGCGCGCGTCGCATATTCAGGTCGTCTAGCTGCGCCTCCATCGCGCTTGCCAGGCGCGATGCGGCGGCGCGGCGACGCTCTGAAAGAGTCTGCGCAAGTTTGCCGATCTCGCGGCGGAATTGCTCATCCTGTCGCTGTAAGTGTGCAATAGTCTCGTCGCGGTGAATAATGCTGTCCAGTTCGGCCTGCGCTTCAGCCGCATGATGCAGAATATCTTCGATGGTCGCGCCATACTTGCGGCGCAATCTGGCGATCAGGTCGAGGCGCTCCTCAATTTCTGCCAGGCGGTTGGGGTCGTCTTCAATGTCGGCCTCGTAGCTGCTGATGGCGGCGGCGACATCTTCAAGCTGATAGATGGCCTCAGAAAGTGTCTCCTCATATTCGGTCAGGTGTTTGTCCAAACGGGCCAGTTCGCTCAGGCTGCGCTGCGCGATACGTAACTGGTCGAGGGCGGGTCGAAATTCGTCGCTGCCGATATCAGTTCCCTTAACTGCACCGTAGACGAGGGCGCACAATTCGCGCATGCGCTCTGCATTATTCAATACCTTGCGTTCTGCTTCTAGTTCTTCAATTTCGCCGATACGCAGGTTGGCCCGCTCAATCTCATCAAGCTCGAAGCGCAGAAACTCAGCGCGGCGGGCCTGTTCACGTTCGTTCTGCTGCAATGCCTGCAACTGCTTACGGGCGTTGCGCCACTCTACTACTTTCTTGCTGAGTTGTTCGCGTAGCGGCAGCGTTTCGGCATAGCGGTCGAGGAAGTTGACATGTTGTTCAGGTCGCAAGAGGCTCATGTGTTCACTCTGGCCATGAATGTCAATCAACCAACTGGCCACCTGCTGTAGTACCTGGTGAGAGTATGCGCGTCCATTAATACGAGCGACAGTACGACCGGAGAGAAAGATGTCGCGTGAGAGTACCAGTTGTCCGTCTTCCGGCTCGATACCATATTCTTGCAACAGGGTAGCGAGGGCAACACGAGCGTCGGCACTCTGCGCATCGACCTCGCTGCTTTCCATGCTATGATGATGATTGTTGTGGCTCTGCCCGGCACGGTCGAAGGCTTCCAACAAAGTGTTGACCCCGTTGAAGGTATCATTATCGGGGGGGGTACCGGGTGTTGGGAGAGGATCGAGGGAAAAAACGCCCTCCACACTGGCCTGCTTACAGCCTGCTCGCACGAACTCGGCCCCGATTTTGCCGCCGAGCAGAGCATTGACGGCATCGATAATGATTGATTTGCCGGCACCTGTTTCGCCGGTAAAGACATTGAATTGCGGATGTAAGCGCAGGTGCAGGCTATCAATAATGGCGAAATCTTTAATGCTTAACTCAAGTAGCATGGTGACTTTCGGTGACTTGTGCGCTTAATTTTGCGGTAATGATCTGGTAAAAATGTGTTGGCGGCTTGCGCCGCAGGAACTGCGTAAAATATTTGCTCCTATGAATGGTGATGGTCGCGCCATCGGTGATTTCACGATTCATCTGCCCATCGGCGGAGAAGACACCGGCCTGGTTGCCGGTAAAAATCTGCAACTTAATAGTCGCTTCTGGCGGCATGATGAGCGAGCGATCAAAGGCCAGGTGGGGCGCGATGGGGGTGAGAACGATACTCTGTACTTGAGGGTGCAGTAGTGGGCCTCCCAGCGCCATATTGTAGGCTGTTGAGCCGGTCGCAGTACAAAGAACGACACCATCGGAGTGAGAGGTGTTGTAGTAGTAGCCATCAATCCAGATATGTACCTCAACCATGCGAGGCCACATGCCACGCGCGATGACGATATCGTTCAGGGCTAAAAAGTCCTCGTGTTTGCCCTCTTGCTCAATGGTGGCTTGCAGCATCGAGCGTTTGTCAATCCAGACGGATTTATCACCGTCCAGATAGTAGGGAAGCTGTTCTGTCAGTTCGTCGGGTTCAAGTTCAGAGAGAAAACCGACGCGCCCAAAATCGATGCCAAGAATGGGTACATCGAAGTAGGCACACAGACGGGCGGCATGGAGTATGGTGCCGTCTCCGCCGAGAACAATCACCAGATCACAGCCCTCAATAGATGGGTCTTCGTTCTCTTCGCTCTCTTTACGCAAATCGATGCTGCGCACCTGGTAGCCTTGTTTGTGCAGAAATTGCTCAAGGTGGGCTGCTACCGGGGATGTGTCCTGTTTTCGCCCTTGATAAAAAATCGCAATTGTCTTCACTACGCGCTCCGCAAGATAGTGAGCAATACTCTGCCTGTGGCTGATTGGCTCCAGGTAGACCGCAATGCTCTACCTGGGTACAGTGCTGCAAGCGGCATAGCTCACATAAAACCGCCTCAGTAATGGTACGCTATAGGGGTACTATTGTCAACTATGCCTGGATGAACGGTTTGTAACCCCAGACGGTAAGGTAGTAGCAGACGCCGCAGAAATCTTCGGCCAGCATTTCTATCTGAGCCTGCTGAATCAATTGCGTTAGTTCCTCTTGTGTTGCCACCTTCCATTGTAAAAGGAATGGTTGCAAAAGCTGGAAGGTGAGTAATAGCACGTTAGAATAGGTAGCATGTTCGCTGGTTCCGGCTGAGTAGTCCAGCACGTGTGCTACACTCTGTACACGTTCAAAACGGGCCTGACGCAAGAAATATCCCAGTTTGGGCGTAATCCCCACGTGACGCCCGGTTGGTGAGAAACTTCGACCCGCCAGGTAGAGGGCGTGGGTGAACATCTCCGTCAGTCTGTCACAGGCAGCACTGGTGCTAATGGGCCATTCCGGCTCTGTGAGGCGCAAAATACCGCCTGGGCGTAAAATGCGCCGACATTCCTGAAGCAGGGGTGTCCAGGCCGCCTGGGGCATAAAACCGTAGATATAGCGAGCGTTCACGAGATCAAAGCTGTTGTCCGCAAATGCCAGTGGTTCCAGGATGTTCATGACCTCAAAATTGGCATTGGGACGTTTTTGCGTGCGTGCGAACGCCCTGGCATACTTGATCAGGTCTTTGTCGATATCGACGCCTGTGACCTGTATCTCCGGGTGTTCGTGGGCCAGGTCAAGTACCCAGCCTCCTGGGCCACAGGCCAGGTCAAGGACGGTGTGAAGAGAAGAGACATCGGAGCATTCGCTCAGTGGTCCATGCATGTTGCGTGTGACCAGCCGATCCTGACTCATCAAGCGGGTAATCTCGGCGGTATTGTGAATGTCAACGACATACGTATTCTCTGCTGAGCCAGTCGATTCTTCTTGTACCATGTTACGTCTCCTCAGGCGAACGAGCGGTTTATTGCATGAGATTATTAAATCCCATGCAGGCAAGAAAAACAAGGGGTATCACGCGGGTGAGAGGCAGGAGAAAGGGATTTTATGGCTAGCGTTGGTCACATGATATCTTTTATGGATATCATGTGACCAAGAATGTAGTATCAATAGCATAAGCAAGCTTATTTAAGATGCTCTTTTAGGAAGTTAATGGCACGTGGCCAGGCGTCTGCCGCTGCCTCTTCGTTACCAGCGCCATGCATCGGGTTGATGAAGGCATGCCCGGCGTTGTAGATTTTCACTGTAATGTCTTTCCCGGCATTCTTGTAGGTCTGCACGATATGGTCAATGTCTGACTGAGGGATACTGGCATCCTGGCTACCGTAGATCGCGAGCACGGGTGCATTAACGTTGGCGACACTCTCAGGTGTGGGTTTATAGCCTGCACCATAGAACGGTACGATGGCCCCCAGATCGGGATAACGCTCGGCGGTAGTGTAGGTCAGAAAACCGCCCATGCAGAAGCCGATAAGGCCCAGTTTCTTGGGTTCAACGTTGGGCATCTGCTTCAGAGTATCCAGCGCGCCGATAATCTCCTTCACCGCCTGATCAATGCTCTGCACTGTCATCATGTACATACGCTCAGCATCGTTCGGCTCGGTTGCCACCTTGCCATGATAGAGATCGGGTACTGCGACGATGAAGCCTTGCTCGGCCAGCTTTTGTGCCAGGTCGAGGATATGGGGTTCGATGCCCCACCATTCCTGGATCAAAACCACCCCAGGATGCTGTGCGTTATCATCGGGCTGATAGACGAGCGCGTAAGCGCCGTCGCCGTTGACGGGAAGCTCAACTCTCGAATTGCGTACTACTGCCATACTTGAATTCTCCTCACAAATAGTCGTGCTTAGATGTTACATTTCTGCCATTTACGGCAATACGCTCTATTATATCTTACGCTTTGTGGTGACTGCCACCGGCCTGTCAGGAAGGACAGGGGGACCGGAAAGCTATCTGACCTTTAGAGCATTGTAGCCGGTTTCGTCTGCGGGTAAGCTTTCTCTTAGAAGAAAGATCGTGAGAAGATTATGAATTATTCCGCGACAGCTATGCTAACGGTGCGCCAACGTACTTCCGGCTCAGTGTCCTCAGTAATCCCGTCTCGCACCCGGCGCGTTTCGGCAAACTAACTGTCATGCGGCGTGGTGAGCAGGCCACCGTTATTGCCGTTGGCCCTGCACTAGCCTGTACCTTGCCCGCGCTTGAGGGGCTGGATGTAACGCTGCTCTATTGCACGACGGTGGCTCCGTTCGATGAGGAGACGTTGCGCATAGTGCATCGCGGTCAGAAGGTTGTGCTGGTCGAGCCATATTACGAGGGCGTGCTGGCGCAAGATATCTATCATGCCTTGCACGGCATCCCTGTCGAATTAACAGCCATCGGTGTT
>DAOTVZ010000162.1:0-80736 GCA_034436045.1 Ktedonobacteraceae bacterium
GCCAGCGCTGCTCCGAGGGTGATAGCGATGGCACTATCGACGAGTCCAAGCTGTCCCTGGCTCAATCCCACTGTAAGAGGTGCCCCGACAACCAGCGCACCTGTCAACAGCGAGACGTAATTTACCATTGCACCCGCCCAAACCAGTGCCAGCTCGCGCGGCGTACCATGCCGCTCTTTTGCCGGAACAGGTTCCATACCACGCCGCTCGACCTTGAGAAAATCATCGGATTCGATGCCGCGTATGCCGAAAAGATCAACTTCCTCTTGCTGCATCTCTTTTAACCTCCACCAACAAGTGTGACAATGGCAAGCCCACTCCCATGACGCAGTTCGGTCTTGCCGTAGCTATCACGAGAAATAATCATGCCGTCCAGTTGTACAACCACGTGCGTCGGTACGATACCGAAGTCATGCAGAAGTGTGGCAACTGTACTGCCTACCTCTACTGTGTAGGTCTGGCTATTCACATTGATAGTAATCGCAGCCGACGGCGCAGTGCCACAGTGATAATCTCTGCACCGCTGGCCTCGATGGCAGCACGCATCACCTCCAAGGAGCGGTATTTGCCAGTGCCAAGCATCAGTCGTGAATGGAACTCGCGTGTACCAATGCGCAGGGAATCCATAGCTTGCCTTACCTTTCTGTCATCGAAGCGGTGACTGGCCCGTTTGCCGCAAAGCGCGCGGGCGCGATGGGTTCACAGCGAACCCACAATACTAGTAGAGATGCCATCGATACCTGCTGATACCAAAGCAGGCAGAGCATAGATACGCTCTTTGCGTAAGTCAAGCTGGGGAAGTTCGTGTATAAGGTAGGGTGGACAGCAAACATGTCCCACTGCTGATACCACGACTCTATTGATACTGAATGATCCATACTGCATTCCCTTCGCTGGCATTACCCAGATCAGGTTCCAGGGTCCGCCACATACTACGGTGGCGTTCTCAGCCCGGCTATACCGAACTCCCCTAGCAAACGATTAAGAGGATTTCATTTGTGAAAAATTATAGCATGCAGGATGTGTGAAGGCAAGGCTCATATCCTTATTTCTAGAGCCTCCACAACCCTTATAATGGCATAGAAAGAATAGTATCATAAAACAGCAACTCGAACTCGTGGCTCAGGCGCACAGCCCGCGTGATGCGTCGGTGCTGCTCCAGCGTGGTATAGCGGCTTAACAGTACCTGATCTACGGGAGCAATGCGCTCGCCAATGGCGTCATGGGCCGAGAAGAACTCGACCTGTGAAGCGCTCAAACCATAGTTGCACATTAAGGCGGGAACGATGCGCTGACAGATTTGCACGAAGATATCCTCGCTGGCACTCACGGCGGCCAGCTTCTCTTCTGGCGTGCCGTAAGCGAGCATCCAGTAGAAAAAATTCGTCAGCGCCATGCAGCCTGCTACCGGTTCAACCGCATCAAAATCGGCTCGTGTCAGCCCCAGCGCCTCACCAAAACGCAGAAGCAATTGATAGCCGCCGATTTTTGGTATGAGCTTGCGCAACAGCAGCTCCTGTACATCCAGGTCAGGTGACGCAACAACAGCCAGCGCGTCCAGGCGATACGCCTCACGCACCAGCCACCAGTCTTGCAAGGCAAACAGGCGCAGGCGTGCAACCTCTAACGTACCCTCCTCAATACGCTGCCAGAGCGGATGATAGAGCAGGCGTTGCCGCAACGCGGTCAAATCCTCGGTTAACATACTATCGGCAAAGCTCACCTGTTTGCCCTTTCCAGTATTATTGTCGCTCCTCTATATGAGTATGCAGCCGCTTGCGCTTAGCAGCATTCACAGCAGCAATAGCGGACACCGTCACGGCCACAACCAGAGCGACGATGATGATAATAAAGATAGCAAGTTTACCCCCGGTTGAAATAGCTAACTGTGCCAACGTGAGCAACATGGTTTCTCTTCCTCCAGCTCATGGCTTACTGATTAACGGTTTCAAAGCCGGATAAAGCGCCTGATAGGTTGCATAGGTTTGTCGATAGACTTCAGTCGTCATATCTTGCGGCGTGGTACGCTCGACGACACGCACTGTCTGGGCGCATGCCTCCTGCACCGAACTATAGACTCCGGCGGCGACACCGGCCAGCAGAGCGGCCCCAAAAGCAGGCCCTTCGGTAGCGTTGGTGATGACAAGTTCAACACCCAGAATATCAGCAATAATCTGCCGCCAGACAAGACTTCTCGCCCCGCCACCGGTGGCCCGTACCTGTTCCATCTGTAGCCCTTGCTCCTGAATAATGCTCATGCAATCCTTGAGACTAAATGCTACTCCTTCCAACACGGAGCGAATAAGATAGCGTCGGTCGTGACTGGCCGTCAGACCAATCCAGCCGCCTCGCGCGTAGGGGTCGAGATGGGGCGTGCGTTCTCCTTGTAGATAGGGAAGAAAGATCAGTCCTTCACAGCCCGGCGGCACACTGGCGGCCTCGCGCGTCAGCACTTCATAGGCATCCTCACCCGTCCAGCGTTCCAGCGCACGCTCTGGCAAGCCAATATTATCGCGCACCCAGCGCAACGAAAGGCCTGCCCCTTGCGTGACGCCCATCAAATACCACGCCTGGGGTACGGCATGGTTGAAGGTATGAATACGCGGAGTTGGCCCAGAGGTATCTACCTGCGGCGTAGCAGCATGGGCCAGCACCACGCCACTGGTACCAATCGAGACAAGTGCCAGTCCTGGTACGACCACACCGTTGCCCACCGCGCCACAGGCATTATCCGCGCCGCCACCGGCCACAGGCGTGCCAGCGGGCAGCCCGGTAAGTGTAGCAACCTCTTCCGTGATCTTCCCGGCTACGCCATCAGCAGGCACAACCGGCGGCAGTAGCGATGGCTCCAGTTCAATCGCTTCCAGCACCTCTTGCGACCAGTGGTCATGCTTTACATCAAACAGGCAGGTACCGGCGGCATCGGAAATCTCCATCGCCATCACGCCCGTGAGCAGGTAGCGGATATAGTCCTTCGGCAACAACATCGTGCGTGCTTGCGCAAAAATCTCAGGCTCATTATCACGAATCCAGAGCAACTTGGGGGCTGAGAAGCCGGTCAGAGCGGGATTGCTGACGTATTCTATCAGTTTGCTGGCACCCACCTTTTCGGTCATCCAGCGACTCTGGGCATCACTACGTTGATCGGCCCAGATAATACATGGGCGCAATACCTGCTGATGAGCGTCAAGCAGCACCACGCCATGCATCTGACCGGAGAGTCCCACGCCACATATATCCGCCGGTTGCACACCCAGCTTCGCCGCCCCTGCCAGACACGCGCGAATAGCCGCTACTGTGGCTTGCCACCACTCAGCGGGATTCTGCTCCGCCCAACCGGGACGGGGATGATAGAGAGGATAATCCTCGAAGGCATCTGCAATTACATGTCCATCTTCAGCAGCGAAAAGGGCCGCCTTTACACCAGAGGTGCCGAGATCAATACCCAGAAGCGTCTGCATGGTGACTTCCTCACTTCTCACAAAAATACGAAACTCTGCCCTTGATTGTACGCCAAAATCGCCGCCTCGTCGAGATAGGAATTGGCTCACCACACCTGTGCGGTAGCCTGATAAGCAGCAGAACAGACGCGGTTCACCAACCCCTACCGATGGCTACAAACTCAAAGCGATCAACCTTGTAGCCTTGCGCTACTAAAGTGTACAATGACCACGTATCTTGCAGTACACGCTTTTCCGGTCATAAGATAACCCCGGACTACCAATCAACGTTGATTTCGTTGCAATAACGGCTTTTCACCGTAGAAAGGACTACACATCATGAACAGTAGCGTCCTCAAGGATTTTCGCCTCGATCTCAGCGAACTCACGTACACCGGTCACGATCTGGTGCGCCCCGAATCCATCATTGCCACCCGCGACGGCACACTCTATGTTTCCGATGGGCGCGGCGGCATCACCCGCATTAACCCGGATGGTTCACAGCAATTTCTCGGCGGTCTTGGCGGCGAACCTAACGGACTCGCGTTAATGGACGATGGCTCTATCCTCGTCGCCAACATCGGCACCGGCACTATCCAGAAACTCCTTCCCGATGGTCACGCAGAAGAATTTCTCACAGAGATCGATGGAGTGAAGGTTTCCAGCGCCAACTATGTCTTTATCGATAGCAAAAATCGGCTCTGGCTGGCTTTCTCCACCCGCGAATCTCACTGGTGGCCCGCCGCTGCCAGCCCACGCCCGGATGGCTACGTGGTGCTGGTCGATGAAAAGGGGCCACGCATCGTCGCCGATGGCATCTATTTCACGAACGAAGTGCGCCTCGATGCTAAAGAAGAGTACCTCTACGTCGCTGAAACCATGAAAAGTCGCATCGTGCGCTATCCTGTGCGACCGGATGGAAGTCTGGGCCAGCAAGAGGTTTTCGGGCCAGATGGCCTCGGCGTAGCAGCTTTCGTCGATGGCTTCGCCTTTGATGCCGAGGGCAACATCTGGGTTACAACAGTCCTACGCAATGGCGTCGGCATTATCACTACCGACGGTGACTACCACGTTGTTTTCGAGGATGCTAACGAGCCACTGCTGGCAACCTTCGAGGAGAAAATTGCCACCGGTAATGCCCAACCCGCCGATATGCTGGCAACCGCCGGAAAGACGCTCCAGCTCATCACCAGTGTCACCTTTGGCGGGCCTGATCTGCAAACTGTCTATGTCGGCTCGCTCGGCATGAATCGACTTCCGACTTTCCGCTCGCCGGTAGCCGGTCTACCAATGAGACACTGGAAATAAACATAACCGGGCAAGCATGAGGCATCGTCTCTACTATGGGACGATGCCTCATGCTTGCCCGGCCTGATATTACTATCGGCACAGTGTCTCATTTTATCGATCAGAAATCAGAAGATCATCTTCGATATCAAGATGGTCTTCATCCTTCTGTTTGGAAGGGATCAACTGCTTAGCAGTGTCTTTCAGCGGCTTTGCCGCTATTGTAGGCGGATGATGCACGTGAGCAATCACCCATTGCCCTGATAAATCGGCGAAAATAACGGCGATAATACCTCCCAGCAGGCTTACAAGTATGTAGAGCAGAGCGGGGAACCAGTTGCCATGCAGTACGAGCAGGACATCCCCCAGCACAAAGGAACTGAACGTCGTGTAGGCACCGAGAAAACCAACGTTAATAAACAGGCGACGTGTTGGCCCCACCAGAAAAGTGGCATCTGCCAGCGTGGTCACAAAGGAGAGAATAAAAGCACCCGTCACGTTAATGATAAGAATGTCGTAAGGCCATCCCTTACCCAGCGCGCTCTGAATGCCGATGCTGAGCCAGTAGCGTGAAATAGTCCCCAAAAAGCCGCCGCAAGCCACCGCGAATAATCGCCGACGGCGTGAAAGTGTGCCAGCCATCAGAGGAATCCTCCTATCAGCAGGCCAAGTAGAGCCGCCACCCAGCCAAGTAGTACACTTCCGCCCAGATAGAGGATACTGCGTACAGTGCTACCACCACGCCCCAGTTGTACCCCTTCCCAACTCATCGTGCTAAAGGTGGTGTAACCGCCTAAAAAACCGGTGGCCAGTACCGCCTGCGCCGCCAGACTGAGGAGCTTATGCGTAGTCAATGCCGATAAGAAGCCAATCACAAACGCACCCGATATATTGATGATAAATGTACCGAACGGGAATTGCGTGCCCACGCGCTCGGCAATAAAGCGTCCTAACAAATAACGAGCCAGCGCGCCTGAGCAACCGGCCAGACCGACGAGGCCGGTCAGGGTGAGCGATGATACCGTCATGCGTTGTTCCCTCCATGCAGAATCTGCACGGTGGAAACGGTCATTGTACCACGCTGCACCAGTTGGTCAAGCAGAGGCAATAAAGTGGCCACCTTCTCCTCACGCTCGACCACATCTATAATGAGCGGAAGATCGTTAGCGATGTCCGGCAAACGCTCGGTAGAAAGGTGATGGCGCGGCCCAAAACCCTCAATGCCACGCACGACTGTGGCCCCCATCACGTCTTGTTTTTGCAGCAGTTCGAGAATAGCACGATAGAGCGGCTTGCCCTGCCATTCTTCGGCTTCACTAATAAAAATACGAATGCGCTTTCCTATCATGTTCGTTGTTACCTGATATGACATGAATCTTTGTTAGCCCTCTACAAGCACACGTAAGAGATCGGAGCGTCCCACCACGCCTACCAGTTGCCCTTCAGCATTGACGACAGGCAAAAGCTTACGGCGCGTCGCAATCATTCTCTCTATCGTCTCTTGCACGGTGGTCGTATCAGTCACGGTCACTACCTCTCGGTTCATCAGATCAGCCGCCGTAGCAACCGTGCGCTGCGAAGAATGCAAGGCTCCCGTTAACGGGCGTTTTGGCCTGCCACCAGCCCAACTGGTTAATAAAGCGAGCAGACCGGGGCGCATCTCTTCCTGTAAACCGGCTAGCACGTCAACATCGCTGATAATGCCCTGCACGCGCCGCTCTTGATCGACCACCAGCACCCGCTTGAAAGGCGACACAATCAAAGCGTCGATAACCTCCGGCAATGGGGTCTGTGCATTTACCGTCTCAACATCCGTACTGACAAATTCAGCAATCGGACGTTGCTGTATGGCTTCACGCGATAACGTACCGGTACGCTGTAAGGGCCGCGTCCCACTCGTAGTCTGTGTATTCATCAGTGGACTGGTCACAATGATCTGCAAGAGGTCCGCACGCGCCAGCATACCCAGTAGCACACCTTGCGCATCAACGACGGGCAGACGCCGCAAACCTGTCTCGATCATAATCTGCGCCGCCTCGCGCACCGACATCGTCGGAGCTACCGTGCGCACCCGCCGATTCATCACATCCTGCGCTGTTAGCGTGCTACGCCTAGCCTGCTCCAACGGGGCCTCCACGGCATCCGCCGTCTGAGTATCCAACTCCAGGGCCGTGCGCACCAGACCTCGCCGCATTGGTAACACCCCTACCCTAATCAGATCACCCGTGCTGATAATACCGAGCAAATGCCTCTGCTCATCAACAACAGGGATGGCTCGAAAAGACGCCTTCAGCAAAAGATCGATAACGGTCGAGATCGGTGTATCCGGTGATACTGTTGTCACCAGCGTCTCCATCACCTGCTGCACAAGCAGCTTCGTCGGTATGCCACGCCGCCGCGCATGTGTGTACTTAAGAACCTCGACCTCTTGTAGCGTTATTAATCCTCCACTCACCATCTCTTGCAGGTGTGGCAGCAGCCGCCGCACACGTTCTGGTTGATCGACTACCTGAATAATAATTGGGGCATCCGATGACCAGTGCAGTCCTCCCTGCTCATGGAGCCGCGCCCCTGCTCCATAACCAGCGACTGCTCTGGTAGCCGTGGCCCCCGCACAGCCCTGCTCACGCAACATTTGAATGATCGCCGCATATAGCGGGGTACCTTGCCACTGATCAGATTCACCGATATAGATTGTCAATGCTAAGGCTTTGCCTTGCCGTAACAAGCTCATTGCGAACACCCCCTTGTGACAAATACGTGCTTCTACTATACCATAGCCATACGTCGAGAACGGATTGGCACAGCAAATGGCCTCCACTTACCGTTGTTACACATCTTTGTGCAATACGGTCAGTAGAGGCCATTAGCGCTTTTGCAATATGCGAGCCTCATCGCAAGGCGAATTTACCTGTAAAGAGTATATCACAGGAGGGAATAAAATTCTAGTGTGGAGCTTCAGCAAGCTTGCGGCGCAAAACAATGAACCACACTCCAGGTCGCCACACGCTCCACGAAAACTTCTCTATCCCCTCAGCATCTCAGGTGGGTACTCCCTTCTTGCATAGAGTCAAGTCACATCACTACGCAAAAGTCCCACTTTGCTTATCAACATAACGCTGCTACGTTGCTATATGTACATGAGACGATGCGCTTTAGACCACAACAGTCAAAGCGAATAGGGGGAAAGAGAAATCGTTGCTCATGCTCGGCGTGTAGCGCGCTTTCACTGCTCGCAACATCGAAACACAGGCATGGCTCTACCTCCGCTAAAAGAGGCGGAGTAAAGGTTTTCTCCAAAGATTGAGAGTACTTATTATTTTGCATTACGCAAAACAGAAGGAGTCCTTGTTTGCATGTTGAAACATCTGCTTAAAAGGTGGTTCCTTATTCCTCCTTTACTACTCATAGTGGTAGCAACCCCGCTACTTTTCCTGCGACCTCATTCAGGTGCGCAGGCATCACAAAACGCAGTGACGGGGATTCATCACTACTTTTATGACTTTCCTAACGGCTACATGAACGTCTATGACATGGACAACAACTTTAGTCTTGTCCAGAGTGTGCAGATTCCGACCGTCAATGTGCGTGGTGTAGTCTTCGACCCGCATAGCGGGATGCTCTATATCAGCGATGGTGGGAACGGTGGCATAGACGGCAATGGCAGCTTGATCAAATACAATCTGGTCACGCAACAAGTTGTCTATAATGTAGCATACAGCTTCGGTGTAGATAGTCTGGCAATTACTCCAGACGGTAAAACCATCTACTTACCCGATGGCTCGCTGTCACCAGATGGCACCTGGCACATTATTAACCCGGCCAACGGGCAGGTCACAGGCACAATCTTGACTATTTCTGGCCTCGAACCACATGATACTGATATGAGTGCTAATGGACAGTATGTCTATATGGAAGGCGTAGATAATCCTTACATCTGGGTAGCTAATACTGCAACCAACCAGATCGTGCAGAAGGTCGGGCCATTTCAGGGTTATGCACGTCCTTTCGTTGTCAACCAGAGCGGCACGCTGGTCTACACCACTGAAAACGGCCTCATCGGCTTCGGTGTCGGCAATCTACAAACGGGTCAGGTACTTTATAATGTCTCCGCTCCCGGCTTCAGCTTGCCTGCCGGTTTCAATAGCCAGTACGTGACTCCCAGCCACGGCATCTCGCTCTCACCAGACGGCAAAACCGTCTACGTTGTAGACATGCCGAACAGCTACGTCCATGTCTTTAATGTTAGTGGACTACCCGGCACAGCTCCTACGATGACGGCAAGTATTCCGATCTCTCCCATTACCGGCACAGAGTCACCCTGTAAGTTCGACTGCACCAAAGAGGGCTGGCTGGAGCAGAGCCTGGATGGGCGCTACCTCTTCGTCGGCAACTCCGGTTCTATCATTGACACCACCACGAATAAGGTTGTCGCCAACCTGGCAACACTGGCCGACACCAGAATGTTCCTTGAGGTCGATTGGGTCAATGGCGTACCCGTCAATAGTGAGGATCGCACCGACTTTTACTGGAACGGCGGAGCAGCGCCCACGCCGCCACCCAACACCCCTCCCGGCCCGGTCAATAGGAACTGGTACTTAGCCGAGGGTCGCGTCGGCAAGGGCTTCCGCGAATACCTGACGCTGGAGAATCCCGCCGCAACCCCTTGCGCCGTGAATATCCAGTATAACTATACGCCCGATGGCGGCTCACCTGCTAACAAGACGGTTGCCGTGACCGTCAATCCATACAGTCGTTTAACCGAATCGGTCAATAACGACCTGGGCTTCGTAGACCTCGGCGGCTCGGCGGCAACGGTGGCAACAGTGGTGACGGTCAATTCTACCGCTACGGGCAATTGCAACGGGGTCGTAGTTGAACGTCCTATGTACTTCGTAGGCTTCCACGGCCAGATCAGCAGTGGCACCGATGTCCTCGGTTCAACCACGCTTAGCAACACGTACTACTTTGCCGACGTGCCGAGCGGTGCAAACTATACGTCGTACCTGACCATCCTGAATCCGAATAACACCAGTGCAAATGTCACCGTTAACTACTTCGCTGGTGGCAAACAGGTCGGCACGCAAAGCACAACGGTACCACCGAACGCGCGTGGCACCATCGCCCCAGGGGCCATCTCGCTGCCTGCACATGTCACCGCCATCGTGACCTCGAACCAGCAAATCATGGTCGAACGCCCCACCTACTTCATGGGGATCGTCACCAACGGGACACCAGTCTCCGGGGCCTACGATATCGTTGGTGTGCCAGCACTCAGCAATGACTGGCTCTTCGCCGAGGGTTACACCGGCAGCAGCACACAGGAATACCTGACGATTGCCAACCCAACCAGCACGGCGGCCACCGCCTCCATCACGTTGGAATCCCGCACGGGGGCAACCAATACCTATACTGTCCCTGTTGGCGCTGATAGCCAGGTCATCTGGAACGTCAACGCCAATAACACCTTCTTCGGTTCAACACCGGAAGTATCAGCCGAAGTCAAATCAACCGGTAGCAACATTATTGTGCAGCGCGAGGAGTACTTCACATATAACCATACCTTGCAGAACGGTCGCAATACTACTGCAATGGGAGGCACCGATGTCATCGGCCAGAAAGGCCCGGCAGCTTACAGCTCCTACTCATTTGCTGAAGGTTATGCCAACGTCGGCTACAACGAATGGCTGACCATCCAGAATCCCACTGCGAACCAGGAGACGATCACGGTCACGCTGGTCAATGGCCTGGGTCAATCGAGTGTGCAAACCTATCAGGTCGCCGCACACAGCCGCTTTACGCAGGACATCGCCAATCTGATTCAACAGGTCTTCAATCCTGGCACGAACAGTCAGGCCAACTCCGTCTCCATGACGGTGCAGACGCTCAACAACGGCGGCGTCTTTGTGGCTGAGCGTCCGATGTACTATAACACTAATGGTGTCTCTCCCTTTGCTGTTCAGGGTGGCACCGACATCGTTGGTTATATCGGCGGCTAGTACGCACTGGCTGACCAGAAAGAGAGGTGGTCATAGATAAAGAATATGGCCGCCTCTCTTTTATTTTCACCTGCTCTCAGGCTGTGCCGAAAGACACGCCAAGCATCTTAAGCCATTTACGATAGGCAATCGCCGTGCGATCCGAGCGCAGATGCAGTTCCGCTTGCAAATCGAGCGGCAGCAATTCAGGCCGCTGCGATTCGACAATCGGAATATCCTGCTTAATGATGTCATCCTGGAATTGTCTGATCTGCTCGTCACTCAACTCACCATAATCCATCGCCACATACATCCAGACAATGGATTTTCCCACCTCGACCGGAGTAATGGTAAAATACATGGCAAAGTGTGGTCCGGCAGACGATTTAATAAAATAGGCCGTGAGCGGTCGCAACACGCGATAGATATATGTTACCTGCGCACCCTGCCCTGTGCCATCCGGGTCAGGTTGCCAGACGGTCACGTCGCGTGCAATAACACCTTCGTCAGTGATCTCCGCCTGATAATCGCTCACTTCTGGATGCGCCGGATCACCTAATAGACCCTGGTGCACAAAAGGAAAATGCGTCACATCCAGAAAATTCTCGATGGCCCTGGGGCCGCTTGCCAGCATAGTATAGGGGCCACAATGCACCTTGTGGAACGAGGCATCATTCCACTGCGGAAAAGCTGGTGGCTCATGCTCAGGATTACCCGCTGAAACCCAGACCCAATCATAACGCTGGATCACCTTATAGACAGTGGCGTGGGCAGTGGTCGGTGGCTTCTGCTGCGGATGTGCCGGAAAACGGATACACTGCCCCGTCTGGTCGTATGTCCAACCATGATAGGGGCAGACCAGGCACTGATTCTCCACTTTGCCCAGTGAGAGCCGCGCCCCACGATGCAGACAGAGATCGCGCCACGCATGGATCGTCTCTCCCACTCTCCATAGCACAATATCCTCACCCAGCAGGCGCACGGCTACAGGTTTTTCTTCCGGTATAGCAGGTGCGTAGGCGACCACATGCCAATCATTCAACAACACAGGGTCAGTGAGCATAGTCATTTCCTCTCTTCTTCGCATCAAACGTACCCAAACATGTTTCTATTAAACAACATCAAGTCGCCAAGGTGAGCATAACTCTTCTCTATCATCCGCCTCTATGGGGTATACTCATAAATAAAAGGGAAGAGAGAAATGAAGGAGGGACTTGCTTGGAGACGGCTCTAATGGATGTCATCGCCTGTGGTGAACTGCTGATTGACTTTGTTTCGACCAAAGCGGGAGTGAGTCTGGCTCAGGCTCCCGCGTTCAAAAAAGCTCCTGGTGGCGCGCCGGCGAATGTGGCCGTCGGTGTAGCCCGCCTGGGCTACCATACCGGCTTCATCGGACAGGTAGGCCAGGATGAGTTTGGCCACTTCCTGGCAGATACCTTGCGCAGCCATGGAGTAGATACTACCGGCCTGCGGTTCTCTGAGGAGGCCCGCACGGCGTTGGCATTCGTCTCCTTGCTAGCTGACGGGGAACGCGAGTTTATGTTTTATCGGCATCCCAGCGCCGATATGCTCTGGCGACCAGAGGATGTCGATCAGGCGTATGTAGCGCGCACCCGTATCTTTCACTACGGCTCCATTACCCTCATTGGGGAGCCGAGCCGGAGTGCTACCTTGACCGCACTGCATACGGCCAAAGACACTGGTGCGGTGATTTCTTATGATCCCAACCTGCGCCTCTCTTTGTGGTCATCCGCTGATGCTGCCAGGACGGGTATCCTCACCGGCTGGCCACACGCAGACATCATCAAGGTCAGCGAGGAAGAACTGGCTTTTCTCAGTGGGCAGAACACGCTGGAACAAGCCGCACGTTCTCTATGGCATGATCGTTTACGACTGCTGGTCGTTACACAAGGAAAGGATGGTTGTGTCTATTTCACCAATGATAGCAGTGGCCATGTCCCAGGTTTTACCGTCCATCCAGTTGACACGACCGGGGCAGGCGATGGCTTTGTCGCCGGTATGCTCGCCGGTTTACTTGAAGCGAACCTTACATGGGAGAAAGAGGTGATAGAAAAGGCCCTGCTCCAGGGAAACGCCGTCGGGGCATTGGTAACTACACAACGGGGAGCCATCCCCTCTCTGCCGACCATGAAGAAAGTGAAGGCGCTCCTACGACGTGTCAATGCACACAGCCTGTAGCATAAAAGGCAATCGATGCCTTCTACTACATAGCAAACAGTGGGCAGGCTGCGCGGAACTGCTGCATCAGTTGCTCGACTTCCAGCAAGGGCTGGTGCATGGGCGCAGGAGCAGCTACATTCAAGGTCAATATCTTGCGATTCAGCTCGCGCAGACCGGCCTCGTATTCGGTGGCGAACTGCTCGACGGCGTAATTGAAAGCTCGCCGTTCGCTAGGGAACGGCGGGACACGCCGCGAACGCAGCGTCTTGCTGCGCTGAATCAGTTTCGCGCGTCTGGCCTCTAACCGTTCGCGCGTCTGGCGAATCTCCTTTATCAGCTCTATCTCTTTCGGCGCATAGCCATTGTTCTTGAGCAGATGATAGCCCAGCGCGCGATCACCGGCATAGACGTTTTCGTCCAGCTTTAGCGGTTTGCCGGTGCCAGGAAGATTGTCGAACAGGCCGCGCTCCTGGGCATCGCGTATCTGCTCCTCGATATAGTCACGGTAGGCTTTGCCATGATAGCGATTGGCCTTTGCTTTTGCTCTGGCTGCATCAGCCGCCTGCACCGTTTGTTCCGGCAACTGCCGCCAATCGACAAAATCCATAGCTCTCCCTCTCGTTTCCTCTGACTCTTTAGGCTCAAACAACTATACGTTCTTGATAATCGTCTCTCGAATAAGGCGCTCTGCAACTTCATATACTTGCGATAGAGGTATGTCGCGCACATCAGCAATGCGCTTGCACTCATCATACTCAGGGGTCGCGCTAATAACACGTGTCCCCAGGCGTTTCACCTTCACCGTGAGCGGGCCAAAGGGTGTCATCAGTTGTTGCATACTGCGCTGGGCCTTGCGACGGAGCATTTGCTGTATGCGCACCCCCAGCGTACTCGTCTCACGTAGCAGGACACCGGCCAGCATCTCGCTCTCCTGCGGCCTGACAATCACGCTCACCATGACCGCAGGGCGATTCTTTTTCATCTGAATAGGCGTATAGCTGACATCCAACGCGCCCGCCTGCAAGAGACGCTCCATCAGGTTGCCGATCAACTCGCCGCTCATATTATCGATATTGGCCTCAATCACCGTCACCCAATCGGTATCGGCCTCACCATCTATAATGTACAATTGTCCCAGGCAGAGACGCAAGCAGTTAGGCCAGGGAAGACGTTTACGTCCAAACCCATAGCCCACGCGATCAATTGCCAGTGGCGGCATTTCAAAACGGGCCAGCGTCGCCAGGATCGCCGCTCCCGTTGGCGTGACCAGTTCCCCCTCCACGTCACATTTCACCCAGGGGGCCTGCACGCGGCGCAGGATTTCCAGCGTGGCCGGTGCGGGCACGGGCAGCAGACCATGAGCCGTCTGCACATGACCATGCGTCAATGGCAGTGGCGAGGCATAGAGGTGAGTGATGCCAAGCAACTCGACACCAACAGCTGCACTCACAATGTCCACGATAGCGTCTACCGCGCCCACCTCATGGAAATGTACCTCTTCAATACTGGTACCATGGACAGCCGCTTCAGCTTCTGCCAGAGAACGAAAGATGTCCAGTGCGAGATCACGCACACGCGGGGCCAGCCCTGAGTTGCACAGGATCGCCGCGATGTCCGAGAAGTGGCGTGTCGGCTGCGCTCGCTGATCCAACACAACATCGCAATGGATACCACGTATGCCTCGGTCGGAAACCGCCTCACAGACCAGGCGATAGCCTGTAATCGGCAACGTCGCCAGTTCCTTCTCGACGGCTTGCACCAGCAGGCCCGCATCAAGCAAGGCACCAAGAAACATATTGCCACTAATGCCAGAGTGACAATCCAGGTACGCGCCAATCATATACCAAAAATCCTGTCTCTTGCGTTTTCTTCTGGAGAGACGCTGATTATGTCCCCCACAGGACGCTGTCGGGGGCGGCCTTTCTCCCCATTCTTGGGGCCGCTCCCCCGACAACGTCCACCCCTATTCATCAGCGTCCTCCTTCTTTTCGCTCTCAACTACCTCACGCCAGTACCATTTCTGTTCCTGTGATAACGTGGGGCTAGCCTCAATTATTTCCAGAAAACTATATTGTGGCATGTAGGTAGTGTTTAACTCAGCAACATGCCCTACAGAGCCAATAGTATTATCCTGCTGTTGATAATGGTGCGATGCCGCCTCAAAGAACTCCTGTATCTCCCGCACGGTATAACCGGTTATACTTGACAAGCGCTGCAACAACATTTGCGGAAGGGTTTCCGGCAGCACTTTTCGCTGCTCCAGCGCTACCACACTATCTTCACTAAGATCGAGCGCCTTTGCCAGACGTATCTCATCCAGTACTTCTTGCCTGGCTGTCAGAAAGAGGCTTGTTATACTCATTGCTGCCTGCCCTTCTGAAAGTGCTGATAAGGCACATTGCTGAATTTCGGGCAGCAAAGCAGACAGCGATGGTGGTAGAGCCGTTATAGTTGCATCTTCCTGCTGCGGTAAATGAGCTTCGACGGCATGATAATATGCAACAAAATCCGCAATAGCATCAGCATATTGCGGATAACGAACGAAATACTCTTGCAAACGTGGATGTAACCCGGCCTGCACCTCCTCTACATATCGAGCAACGATGCGTTGCACCTCAGCTTCTTGCTCGCTATCCATCATTCGATGCTCCACCTGGTTCTAGGGTCAATTTCTCATATAACAACTTCGACGCCTCGTGCATCCTGTTTCGGACTGTGCGGTCTGTCACACGCAGCAGCGATGCCGCCTGTCGCTCAGTCAGACCTTCCCAAAAAATGAGCAGCACCACCGCTCTTAAGTGTGTGGGAAGTAGCAATACCTGTTGAAAGAGATCAGTGTACTCAATCTCCAGTTGCAATTTCTGCTCATATTCATCTTCTAGCTCTAAAGTAACAGCACCCTCATTATTGCATACGTTCCAGGACTGAATACGACTCAACCGATGGCGCGGAATACGCTCACTGATTTTTGTCCGCGCTGCCCTGATCAACCCCTCACGTTTTAACAGGGCTTCCCAGCTATGCTGCCGCTCATACTTGAGGCAAGACCAGAAGCTTTCCTCCCATACCGGACGCCGTTCGTCCAGGATACCGCGAATAATGCGCTCATACAAATCCGCATAGAGATCATCCATCAGAGCGGCCCGCACATCATAAGGAATGGCAAGCTTCAGGACAAGGAAGCTGGCCCATTGCTCATTACTACGATGAGTGCGGCGCACAATGATTTCAATAATCCGTTCTCGTGCGTGCTGATCTCCACGCGCCAGCGCATCGCGGCAACAGCGCACAAGCACCTCCAGAGGAAGGTCTTCCGCGTTCAACTGTTGCCAGTACTGAGCAGTCGTAGCTTGAGACAAGCTCATATAAATATCACTGATAGCTCGACGCTGTACTTCTCCATCACTATTGCGAGTCGGCTTCTTGATAGAGGGCGGCTCCGTATCCACTCTAGTATACTCCCGATTTCCACAAAACATCCAGATCAATACGACGCTATCACAGTTAACACCGGCCTTCTTTGAAACATGTGAAGCCTTAAAAGCCGGTAGTGCGTTGATAATGGGATACGCGCGATACGCTACGTCTGCTTCTACTTTCCCGTTTTGTGAAAGCTCAAAGCATTGCGATACACATCGACATAGCGCATGGCCGATACGTGCCATGAATGGTCAGCCATCATACCGTGCCGCTGCAAGATGCGCCAGATATCTTTAAAACGGTAGAGTTCCAGGGCACGCACGATAGCCGCGAACAGTTCCCAGGGATCATAATTGTTGAATACGAAGCCATTGCCGGTGCCTGTGCGCGGATCATATTCTTTGACCGTGTCGGCCAAGCCGCCGACATTGCGCACGATAGGCACGCAACCATAGCGCATTGCGATAAGTTGACTCAGACCACAGGGTTCAAAACGCGAGGGCATCAGGAACATATCGCTACCGGCGTAAATTCGTTGCGCCAGTTCCGTATTGAACGTCAGGAAAATAGCTACCTGCTCAGGATAGCGGGCCGCGAGATTCTGGAACATCTCGTGGTAGTGCTGGTCGCCAATACCCAATACCACAAACTGCACACCTTGCGAGAGGAGCGGATGGATAATTTGCGAGATAAGGTCAAAGCCCTTCTGATCGGCCAGGCGCGAAATCATTGCCAGCAGAGGCACATCCGGGCGCACAGGCAGATGGGCCTGCTCCTGTAAGGCAGTCTTGTTCGGCTCACGCTTCTCCAGAGAATCGACATCAAACCGACTATGGATATAGTGATCGGTGGCAGGATTCACCTCCTGATAATCGATGCCGTTGAGGATACCAAAGAGGCGGTCACGGCGCGCGCGTAACATGTGGTCAAGCCGTTCACCAAAAGCGGGGGTTAAAATCTCCTGCGCGTAGCGTTCGCTGACGGTCGTGATCGCGTCGGCAAAGAGGATACCGCGTCCCATAATATCGACGACATTGGCAAGCTCAGTGATCTGCGGATAAAGGAAACCTTGTGCCGCCACGCCGGCAACCTCCAGGATACGATAGCCGAAGATGCCCTGATATGCGAGATTGTGGATGGTATAAACAGTGGCCGTATTGGCATAGAAAGGATCGTTATGATAGATCGTATGCATCCAGTTTGGCACAATACCAGTATGCCAGTCGTTACAATGCAAAATATCTGGTGCCCACTCAAGAGCGCGCATTGCCTCCAGAGCAGCACGGCAGAAAAGGATAAAACGCTCTCCATCATCCGTGTAGCCATAGATATTTTCGCGCTCAAAGAAGCGGGGGGCATCTATCATATAGACGGGGATATCCTCACCGATGATGCCCTGTCGCACACTGACCTGCACAGGGAACTTGCCAATAGTGACGGTCAGGGTGTCGATGACGGTAGTAAGCTGAAACCGTTCAGGATCAACTTGTTTGTAGCGCGGCATGACGAGTCGCACATCATGCCCCAGAGCTTTGAGGGCTTTTGGCAACGCACCCGCTACGTCGGCCAGACCACCTACTTTAACAAACGGCACGATCTCTGCCGCGAGGATGAGTACTCGCAGAGGCCGTTCATGCTGCATACATACCTCCCACTCGCAAAATGAACCGCATTTGGTGTAATAGCACGCCTTATTATAGCATAAAATCTATCAATTAGCTCAAACAAAAAGCGTGGAAAAAGCCAGATTTTGAACCTTTTCCACGCTTCTTTTGCAACGCTTGCTTATTGCAAGGACAATCACACCTTATAGCGGCTGCGCGTCAGGAAGTAGAAATGAATCGCGGCCAATAGCCCCATCAAGATGAACATCACTACCGCATCAGCCTGGGTCAGCACCGGTGGCTGACCGGCAGGGGGATGAGGCCCGATTAGCGTACCGGAGACGAACGGCACGTTCGGCTCGGTTTCCAGGAATCCGGGAATGGAGAAGAAGGCGAAGGCCGCCAGGTAGGTAAAGAGACAGGTGCCGACCACGAGCCACATGCCCAGACAACCCAGATTATTCTCACCAACTACCGCAAATTCGCGGCGTGCCACGCTCGTCCAGATAGTAGCCAGCACCAGCGCGCCACCACAGAGCAACAAGGCAATCAGGAACTCCGTTGGGTAGAGGTGCGTCAACAGCGTTGCCAGCGCCAGCACGGCCACCGTCACCACTCCGCCGATAACAACCACGTTGCGATGATCTTTCCAGGCCCAGATGGCCGCCATTAACATCACGAAGAAGTTTCCGGTCACGATGGCATCGACGATGTAGCCGGCTTCAGGCGTGAAGAAACAACTGCCGGGGATTTGCAGGCTATTGGAGCAGATGGTCAGATAGCTACCCAGGCCGATAAAGGTCCAAGTATGCATCCAGGTAATCAAGGGATAGAGCACCAGCCAGAACAGGATCAGAATAGCCCCAAGTTGCGCGAAACCCAGCGCGCCAACGGCGTAAAGGATGTGCATGGTACGCTTCCGCACCGGGCGCATCAGGTAGTGCAAGCGCAAAGCGAATGCCCCTAGCGTCAACATAATGGCAATGCCCAGAATGGTGGCCAGAATGTAGTCGATGATCTTCTGAATCCAGTACGCCTGTACCGGATCGGAGGTAAAACGATAGGCCAGACCTTGATCGCTCACGAGGGTATAGAAGATCAAGAACACGACCAGCAGGACACAGGCAGCAATAATCATGAAACGAATGCCAGGAGTAGTACCCGGATCGCGGCGATCTGGATTTTGCTGCTCACGGATCGCAAGCTGACTATAGAAGATCAAGGCTGCGCCAAGCCCCAACAAGAGTGCGCCCAGCATCACGAAGTCGATGGAAGCTGGCTGGAACCAGAGGAAATTCCCCTGGAGGAGCGGGGCGATATGCTGGCTTGCCAGTGGGAAATATTGATTACAGGTTGGAGTGGTCTGCGTCGGGTCACAGCCGGTGGCCGTAGCCCAGATCATCAGTGCAATACCACCCACCGACAAAGGCAGGCCGATCACTGTAAAAATGATGGGGGGAACAACCGGCTTGGGATCAAAGAGCATCACAATGACCTGAATGACGATAAACGCGCCGAGGCAGGTCAGCCCTAAAGCCAGCGACCCCTGTTCAGCGCCGCTCAGCGACGCCGCAGTTAATTGTAGATAGATGAAACCAGGAACCTGTCCGATCAGGAGAGCGGCGATAAAAAAGAAACCAACTGCAAAGACTATCGCGCGCGCCCATGAAATCTGTTCAGGCATTTCCCGTCTCTGAACTTGTTGCATGGATCGCATCCCTTCCCATATGTCGCCCATATCTCTTGTAACGACATGAATAGCGATCAGAATATCAAGAGCGATCTCACACGTTGCGAGACCGCTGAACGCTTAATTTACTGAACAATAGTGAGTGCAGCAACCATCATAGGATGTATCTTGCAGTAATACATAATCTCATGATTGCTGTTGAGATTATAATCGGCCTGCGTAATCGTGTATGTATACGACTGACCAGGTTGCAGCAATTTGGTCAGCGTACCATTTGATGAGTCAAAAGAGCCACTGGCCGGAGTCTCGACCGAGGCGCTCTCTCCCTGTGCAGCCGTGACAGTGTGAGGTGTACTACTCTTGTTGATCCAGGTGATCGTAGTACCGACTTTAACCTCCACATTCTTATACTGGAAGCAGGCCGGATCGCACGTCTGACCGGGTGCGCTGTTGAGAATCTCTATCGTCACGCTCTTCTGGTTGCTCATATTGACCGGTGTGCCGAAGTCGGTGGGACTTCCTGCGGCCAGCGCAGCATTATAGGCTGCTGTATCGTTATTCTGGAGATAGCTCACCAGATCGTCAAAGCCATTGTGCAGAGGATAGCCATTACTCTTTAAATACTCCGGGTCTGCCGAGCGCAAGAAGTCGAACAGATACTGCTCGTCCATCGTCGAGAGTGGGCCACCATAGGCAGTATCATCCACCAGTGACCTGATAGGAGGCGGGGTGACGCCAGGCGCATAGATGCCTGCCGCAATAATGCGCATCAACTGCTCGTCACTCAATTGATTGAGTTGATCGATGGTATATCCGTTATAGGTCGGATTAAGCAATTTGCCATCTTTGCTGATCTGATAGCAATTATTTGTGCAGTACTGTGCATAGAGCGCCAGACCTCGCTGCACACCCAGCTCGAACTGTGATGACTGCGCGCTGGCCTCCTGGCCTCCCTCCGCAATCCAGAAGATAGGGATCATCATCGAGATGAGAGCTAACATAATCAAAGCTCCGTATCCCGTCTTCTCAACTGCGTTGGAACGCGAGTAGAATATGTACAGCAAGCCGCCGACGACTACCAGAAGGATAATGATACCTACAACGACTTGTCCTATATTCACCATAAAACACAACCTTTAATTCGTACTGGTCCTCATCGCCCGTCCTCACCAGGACGCGGACCTCATTGTAAGTTGAAGTCAGGTTGGCGGCGCGCCGCTCCTCTCATCCATCTTAGAGTGAGAGAAACAGCACGTCACCATAAAACACAACCATAATAGGCAAGACTTCCATGCCGCAAAACATCACGAGGCGCTGCATTGCACGGTTGGCGGAGCGATCAAGCGCGTACTCGGCTCCGGGTGAGGCACCGCCTGATTGAGTGAACCGGTATCTACCATTACATTCTCACCATCGAAGTAAAGCCGGAAGCGATCCAGGCTGCGCGGTGCGGGACCGTCCAGATACTCACCATCGACATTATAGTGCGAGCCGTGACACGGGCATTTGAAGCTGTTGCAGTCATTGCGGAATGGGACAGTGCAGCCCAGGTGAACGCAGCGCTGATACAGGCCGATCCAGTAGGAGCCATCCGAGTCCTTCACGATCCACTCGTAGTCCAGTTCACTCTGGAGGAAGGTGCCACTCTGCAAGAACTTTGTTGCCGCCCCCATATGAATCACATAGGTCTTGGCGGCCTGCTCGTAGAATACCCCCTTCTGGTTAATTGCATACTCGGTGAGCGTTGAGGCTGGCGGGAAATCTGTTTTCTTACCCACATTAAATGTGGAGCCGAACTGACCGGCCAGATTGGGATAGAGCATATCGAGCGCGCCGGCAACAGCAGCCGTTGCCGAGAGGCCCCAGACGGCCAGCATCGAGCGACGCAGGAAACGCCGCCGCGACAAACGCTGTCTGGCAATCTCTGCCGCTTCAGCGCCGCCACCATGCAACACTTCATATTGTTGGGGCGAAATGGGTGGTGTATCAATACTCATGGTTTACCTCAGTTCATCCTGTCCTTCTAGAGATCGAAGTAGATCCCCTGCCAGGGCCAGACCCAGATCCAGCCGGGGCCTCGGAAGAAACTACCCGCCAACGTGATGACGGCCCAGAAGATCAGGAACATCGTAAAGGTGGCGATGGCAACCTTACGATCAGTATAAGCGCGGCTGGGATTACGGTCTACATAGGGTAGTACTGCCAGTGCCAGCAGAGTCAGGCCGGGCACCAGCACCCCCGCTGTGGTGGGCGGGAAATAGTGTAGCAGTTCCTGCAAACCCAGGAAGTACCAGGGGGCCTTAGCCGGGTTTGGCGTCACATTCGGGTTAGCCGGATCGCGCAACGGCGCATCAATGACGACAGAGAGCAGCGTCAACATCACCATCACCGCTGTGGCGGCGAAAAACTCGCGCACCAGCAAGTGAGGCCAGACAAAGACCGAATCTTCCAGGGGCTTCTCTACACGGGTAATCGCTTCCTGCTTCACCACGGCCAGCGTGCGATATCGACGCTGGGTAGCCGCTGCCTGCGTTTGTACTCTCGGTTCTTGTTCAATTGCCATGTTGTTTTCCCCTTTCGGGCCTGTACAAACTAACGGGTGGGCGTGGGCGTAGCCAGAGCGCGCTCACGGGCCTCCAACTCACGGCGCGACGGAGGAGGAGGACCAGCCTCGCCACCATCCTTACGAATACGCCAGAAATGTACTGCCATCAACAAAGCACCGGCTAGTGGGAGTAAGATCACATGACCCACATAGAAACGTATCAGCGTGGCCTGACCGACCGCACCTCCTCCAACAAGCACCTTGTAGACAGGATCGCCCAGCAATGGCGTATAGGGGGCCAGATTAGTGCCCACCGTAATCGCCCACAGGGCAATCTGATCCCACGGCAACAGATAGCCGGTGAAGCTAAGGAACAGCGTGACAAAGAAGAGCATCACACCCACCACCCAGTTAAACTCTCTGGGCGGCTTGTATGCGCCATGATAGAAGACACGAATCATATGCAGCGTGACAGATACCACCATCAGGTGCGCCGCCCAACGATGCATATTGCGCACTAGATGGCCGAACGAAACCGCCGCATTCAACTGATTAATGTTTTGATAAGCAGTAGCTGTATCAGGGATGTAATAGAACATCAAGAATACGCCGGTAATGGTTAAGACCAGAAACAGGAAGAACGAAATACCCCCCATACACCAGGTATATGTAATCTTCATTGCCTGGCGACTCACCTTTACGGGATGAATATGGAGAAAGACGTTCCCCATCATCACCAACGACTGGTTGAGCGGGGTGTCGGGGTAGCCATGACGAAAAATAGAACGCCAGAGCTGACTCGCGACGAGCTTCTGTGTCATCACATCGAGCAAGCTTTTGCTATTGCCGTTAGTAGAGCTCACTGTGCCTCCTCACAAGGATCAAGACTTTGATCAATCTGGAAAGATAGCAATTAGTACGAGTTTCTGTACTGTTACTGCGTGGCTGATTATATCATAAACATGTGTTCGTACAGAAGACCCCCGACCGCAGTAACGTCCAGGAACTCTCACGTTCCCTTTCTTCCAATTATAATGAATAATTACAATGAACGAAAAGGGCTACAGGTTTACGCAGAATAGTTGCCTCGGACAACCACTTTTTTCGCCGGAAAAGCAGGCAACGTGAGCGAGGAAAGTGTTCCGAGCGATACTGAGCTATCTTTTCTAAAGATACCGTGCTGCAAACACAGTGACATCAGGTATACACCTGATTTTTCCCTCAATCTACCTGATTTCCTGCCTCCTAACATCTCCGTGTATGGTTTGACAGTTCATGTAGCACCCGATACAATTACGGTGGATACCAGATGTGAATTCATGAAGAGCTTACCCTATGAAAGCCAATATACAGACCAATAATATCAATATGATCGGTGAAGCTGCGCAACGAAACAGACTCATCAAATCGTTGCTCAGCATTCCCATGTTCTATAAGGTACTCATCGCCAATAGCTTTATCATCTTTGTGGGTGCTACCGGCGGTACCTATCTGGCCTCCCAGCTTAATAGCACCCCTAATACACCCATCTACTTGATTGCCTTTGTAGCCGCAGGCTGGCTTGTGAGCGTGGCACTGAATTTCGTCGTTCTCCAGATTGCCTTCCGCCCCCTGATGGACCTGGGCAAAGTGATGAGCCGCGTTCAGAAAGGCGAACGCTCGTTACGCGCTCCACTGACCGGCTTTGACCGGCAGGCCGACATGCTGGCACGCACGTTTAACATGATGCTGGAAGCTATCGACGAGGCCAACCGCCTGCGTGCTAACCAGATCATCACCGCGCAGGAACAGGAGCGCAAACGCATCGCGCGCGAGTTACACGATGAAACCTCACAGGTGCTGACCTCGCTCCTCATCAGCCTCGCTATCCTGGAAGAAGCAATCACGAACGACGAGGCGCGTCAACGGATCACCGAGACGCGCGCCCTCGCCCACCAGACGCTACGCGCCATCCGCAATCTCAGCATCGATCTGCGCCCAAGCGCACTGGATGATCTGGGATTGCTGCCCGCATTGCGCTGGTACGTCAAAGAGTACCAACACAAGTTTCCCATCGAGGTCGATTTTCAGGCCAGCGGCTTTAAGAAACGGCTTCCTCCCGAAATGGAAACCGCTATCTACCGCATTGTGCAGGAATCATTGACCAATATCGCCAAACATGCTCAAGCTCACACTGCTACGATCACCTTGCGTGAGGATGCCGACGCGGTCTATGCCACCATCAGTGATGATGGGAAAGGCTTCGACCTCGATGAATTGCAGCGCGGACAGGATAGAGATCGTGGGCTAGGACTGGTTGGTATGCATGAACGTGCCCACCTGCTTGGCGGAACGCTCGCCATCGAATCGGCACCCGGTCAAGGAACAACCATCCAGTTCCGCATTCCACTCTACATGCAGGACATCTCGCCACACACACAGGCGGATACGTCCACAGCGTTGCCCATTACGCTACCACACTCATGACAGGACAGAAAAACAATGAAGATACGAATCCTTCTCGCCGATGACCATACTATTCTACGCGCGGGCCTCAAGATGATGCTCAATGCTCAACCTGATATGGAGGTCGTTGGCGAGGCGCAGGATGGACGACAGGCCATCCAGGAAGCCCAGCGCCTTCAGCCCGATATTATTCTCATGGATATCACTATGCCTGATATGAACGGTATCGAGGCCACCCGCCAGATCAAAAAGATAATGCCAGAAACGAAGATACTGATTCTGACCATGCACGAGCATGATGAGTATGTCTTTCAGGCCCTGCGCGCCGGAGCTTCAGGCTATATGCTCAAAGAAGCTGCCGATACTGAACTGATCTCGGCCCTCCACATTATCCAGAGTGGTCAATTTTACCTATCCCCAATGGCCCAATCGGTTATGGTTGGCGACTATTTACAACGGGTGCGTGTCGGTGAGGAGAAAGATAGCTACAGCAGTTTGACTGAACGCGAACGAGAAATTCTGAAACTGGTGGCCGAGGGTTATACGAATAACCAGATCGCCGAACGCCTCGTGATTAGCCCCAAAACAGTCGATACCCACCGCACACATATCATGGATAAGCTCAACCTTCATAGCCGCGCCGAACTGGTCAAATATGCGATGCGACGCGGCTTGCTTGAAGATTAAGCGCAGACAAACGCGGAGGGGTTGCTAATGGAGGTCTTCATCTTCAAAGCCTGCACTGTTAGCACTCTCCTCCGCGAAATATTCATCGCTATAAAAACCAACGTCCCTCCCGACGTACACGCTTACCAGAAAATCATCGCGCGGCATATCCGCCGACAACACGAGGTCCTCGTCAATCTGCTCTATCAGCTTCGTCAGATCGGCCTCCTCCAGTTCCCGTTCCAGGATCAAGGTACCGTGAACCGCCGTTGTGGTGAAATGAATATCTATTGTCCCCAGGCGGCTATTATTCTGCAAGCCACTACCCTGCATAATATAGTAGCCCTCAGAATAGGGAGTACGAAAATGCCTCTCAAAGCGAATATCCTCTAACATTGCTTCGCCGTGCGCGGCGTGTTGTGCCGACACACACTCCTTTCTCTATCCTCACAGGCGCACCTTCTAGCCCTGCACTCTCCAAAATGGACACGTGCTGTATAGCCTTCCCAGCGTATACATAAGGCCGCAAAAGGCTGCCCCATTATACCATAGCCAGAATTTCCAGGCCCCTATGAGAGAAATCGCAACGAGGAGCGCATAGGGGCAAAAACAATATGCTCCTCTTGCGCATAAGTACCTTGCGGAGCTAATTGCTCCAATGTATAAAGATGTGAGCCGTGCACCGTAACAAATAAGGTCTCCGTATAGCTGGCCCCTCTCACCAGGACACTGCCCTGTAATTGCTGCCACTGCGCACCAGCAAACGTGAGCGGAGCCGCCATCTTCACATTCGTCATGCCGAGTTGCGCTGCCAGCTTCTGCACATAAATAATTTCATTCGTCCCGGCAGCGTTAGAAACGGTGATCGTCACCTGATCCGTAGCAGTGCTATCGGCAAAGCGAAGCACCGAGGCTTTAGTATCGGCCTGCACCTTCCATCCAGTGGGGTAGAGCAACGAAACCCCAAAGTGAGTACTCTGAAAGCGCTGGAGCGGAGCCGTCACGGGTGAGACACTAAACGGTTGTAGTACTATCGCCCACACGATACTCCCAAGAATAATCAGTGCCGCTACCAGCCCCACTCCCATGATGACCAGTTTGCGCGAACGCCACCCTTCACCTGCCAGAACCGGGGGCACAGACCGAACCGGCATCGAGGGGGATCGTGCTGGCCCGACCGATTTCGGCATATCTTCCTGTCTATATGAAATCAGCGGCGTTGTCGCAAGCTGCTCTATCGCTTGCTTGCGCTCATTCTCTTTCTCCTCATCCACGCTCACATCCACGTTCGCCTGCTCCTGCGTTTCCACCAACTTATTCCCCTCATCTACATCCCAAACTTTTATACGCAATTCACGCACGTCCGTTCCAGCAACAGGCGCGTGCTGCTCATGCGCAACTGATCCACGCCGCTGTGGCTGCTGCGCGATCTGTTCATGTAACACTGGATGGTTATGGTTAGCTGCTTGAGTCTGCCTTGCAGAAGGGGAAGAAGGAGCTTGCGGTGTAGTGGACGTTGATTTCGCTTCATGAACTGCCTCAGTCGATACTTGCGCACCACAATTACTACAAAAACGCGCCTGCGCATTCCGCAGCTCCGCCCCACAATTTGGACAAATCGTCACCAGAACTCCCCTCCTGTGTTGCTCATAAAAACAGTGCTTTACTTCACATCCAGGACAGCTTCGCGCTCGGCGGCAGTGGCGAAAACTACTTGATTTTTCACCAAATCGACCAGTTTCTTACGCCCTTTGGGACTGCCAATCATCAGCACACCAACCAGCTTGTTCTCGCGGAAAAAGAGCTTGCGATAGTTCTCATTACCCTTCTCGCCCGGTTCGCGCCGCGCAATCGTTTCAAGCTCAGGGTTGTTCGACTCAGCGGTTCCAACCACTGCGATGTTGACATCAAAGAGCGGACTGGTATAGGTAGGTACATCATTATATGGCTGCCGCCCACCTGCCATATTGACACCAGCAATGCGCCCGTGCGCCATCGCATTATCCCATGTACCCATTGTATGATGGCGTCCAATAGCCACATCAAAAAATTCCGCCACGTCCCCCGCCGCATACACCCCCGGCACATTCGTCTCCAGGTATTCGTTCACCACGACACCGTTGCGAATCTCTACAGGAGTGCCTGCTAGAAACTGCGTATTAAGCGTAATGCCCAGACCAATACCGATCATATCGGTCTGAATCTCGCGCCCCTTCTTCGTTTTGACATACCTCGCCATGCCGTCCTTAGTCACGACGCTCTCAATTTCGTCGCCATGGATCACTTCAACGCCGAATTTCTTGGCGATATTGTCCACCACTTCGCCGCCCTGTGGGTCAAGCGACGAACGCAACCAGTAGGGGCCGCGCATTAACCAGGTGGTGTCGAGTTTGCGTACCGCGAAGCCATCGCACAATTCATAGGAAATAAAGCTGCCGCCATAGGCCAGCGCAGTTCGCGATTGCAACATTTTGTCGATAATCGTCTTTGTATCATCGAGCGTCACAAAGTTATAAATATTCGAGGCCTCTTTGGCCCCCGGCACCCGTAAAGGATTCGCCCAGCCGCCGCTGGCTATCAGCAATGCATCATAGGGATAATGCTCTCCTCTGTCGGTCACAACTACTCGCTCCTCAGTATTCACCTTCGTAATCAGTGTCTCTGTCAACAGGTGAATATTGCGCTGCTCATGCCAGGCGAAATCACGAATCATAACCTTTTGCTCAACGATCACACCTTGCAGAAAACGTGGAAGCGAGACGCGATTGTACAGGGGATATGGCTCATTAGTAAACAGATGAATACTACAATTGGGATCATTCTTGCGCAGCGTTTCCGCTGCTGTTGTTCCCGCCACTCCATTGCCAATAATTACATAGCGTTTGTCATGTGTTGCCACTGCTCTGTACCTATCCTGCTTTCCTTCTTGACTGGCCCCCATCAACAAATGCATCGGTTGATGAGGTCGCAAACACACATCACTCCACATAGCAGTGCGCGCAGGCCATGCTATGTATGGATGAGCATAGTATTATTTAGAGGAATCTTAGCATAGTTTTTCAGAGAACGCTATAGCTAGTATCATAGCTTATTCACTTTTTCATCAACTCTGGTCGGCCTCACCGTAATCTGATCAGCCAGCTCCTTACTCACGACATGCTCGGCTTGTCCCTGGCCTTCACCGACCAGAATGCGCATAGGGCCACCAAAGGGGGTACGCTCCAGCATCTCCACGCGCACATCCGGGTAAAGGCCCAATGTGCCCAGGTAGCAGAGCTTCTCCGGGTTCTGGTCATTCACGCGCAAAACATATGCTGTTTGTTTCTCTTCCAATTGCGACAACATCTGCCCTTCACGCGCCACAATCACGCCCTGCTTACTTGGAATGGGATCACCGTGCGGGTCAACGGTCGGATAACCGAGCAACGCATCCAGGCGATCCTCGAACTCTTCAGAAATGACATGCTCCAGCTTATCGGCCTCCGCATGTACCTTATCCCAGCTATAGCCAAGTTCACGCGCCAGGTAAAGCTCCAATAAACGGTGGTGACGGATAACCTCAATCGCCTTCTGTTCCCCCAGTTGTGTCAGACGTACTCCTTTGTATGGCACATGCTCTACCCAACCGGCAGCCGCAAAATCCTTGAATAACATGGTGACGGTCGCATCGCTCACGCCGAGCCGCTCGCTGACCGCCGAAGTTGAAACCTTCTGTCCTCGCTCTTGCATATCGTAGATTACCTTCAGGCAATCACTAATACGCGGCGTCAAATCCTGAATCGGTCTATCCATCGCTTTTACCTCCTGCTAAATCACAGTTTTACTCTTTTTAAAAACAATATATCATATAGCTAAAACCTGCACAAGAAGGCATAAACAGAGCCACTATAAGGCAACGGTCTACAAGCTGAGCACAAAAAAGAGAGTGGGCCTGACACCCACCCTCTTTGGATCAACGGTGCTTAGTGCGCGGGACGCAAAGCCGCGACAATCATTGCAATGATGCATAAACCAAAAGAAACCAGAAATGCAGTATGCAGACCACTCATAAAGGCCGCCAGTGCCGATGGGAACTGACTCATACCGCCGCCATAAATGAATACCTGCATCATGGCCTGCATCGGCACCGATTTCAGGGCCAGAGGGAAGACGATGGCAATACTGAGCAACTGACCGGTATTATTTAACATGCTCAGAATACCCGCCGCCGCACCGCGCGTATGGGGTTCGACCGAACTCATAATCGCGTTGGTATTGGGCGAGGCGAAGAAACCAGAACCACCACCCATCAGCGCCATAAAGACGTAGAGCTGCCAGACCGGCGTCGTTGGTTGCACTGTAGAGAGTCCTAGTAGACCAAGCGAAGAAACCGCCAGTCCCAGCGGGGCCAGCACACGTGAGCCAAACCGATCCGAAAGACGTCCGCTAATCGGGCCGATCAGCATAAAGGCCGCCCCAAAGGGAATCAACATCAAGCCAGCCGTCAGGGGGTCCTTGCCATAAGGCCCCTGCAAGAAAAAGATCAGCAGGAAAAGCACCGCACCACGCGCGATACCATTCAGCAAGCCACTCAGGTTCGCCATCGTAAACAGACGACTCTTGAAGAGGTCCAGGCGCACCATCGGCTGTTTGATGCGCGGCTCAAAGATGCCGAAGAGAACGGCACTGACAACGCCAATGATCAGAATGGCTGTCGTCACCGATTCTGGCAGCATCGGGAACGCAACCATCGTCAACGCCAGCAAAATGCCGGTTAAGCCAATCGTCAGCGTCACACTACCGAACCAGTCGATGCGCTGATGTTCAGCCGGTTGCACAGGCTCGCGCAAACGCCAGATACCCCATAGTGTACCAAAGAGACACAGCGGGACATTAAAGAGAAAGACCCAGCGCCATGAAATTTCCGTGAGGACGCCTCCAATAATAGGGCCGAGCAGAAAGCCAGCCGCACCGGCAATCTGGTTGACGCCCAGGCCCAGGCCCACCTGACCCTTGCGGAAGGCATCGGTGACAATCGCGGTGCTGTTAGTAAAGAGCAGCGCGCCGCCAACACCCTGAATGACGCGCCCTACAATCATATCCGCTCCATGAAATTGTGGCTGCGCCAGACCCGCCACCAGCGAGCCGATGCCAAACATCACAAAACCGCTGTTATATAGCCGCTTGCGCCCCCAGATATCGGCCAGACGCCCGATGACCGGTGTTAGAACGGTTGTTATCAAAAGATAGCCCATCAACACCCACATGATGGTGAAGAAGGTGGCTTTCAAGTCAGCGAGAATATTGGGCAGCGCAATGAGGAGCGCCGAACCTTGAATAGAGGCCAGCAGCGCACCAACAGTTGTTACCGAGAGCGCTGTCCACTTGTAACTATCATGTTGAACAACAATATCAGTACTTCCTGTGGATGACACAGCGCTTTCAGATAGATCAGAAGATGAACGCATGTAAAAACCTTTCAGAATGACCCAGGGCATTTATCCCGTAGAGCTTGTGATGATAATAATGTGCAGCAACGATGCTCACCATCATGAGAACCCGTGACTATTCAGCAAGTAGCTCCACCGCTACAAAACAAACATCGCTCTGATAGCCCATACATATCATACACGAAACAGGCGGTTCAGGTCAACGTGTACGTAAACGTCAATCTCCCTCGTGTTTTTTAGCAGCAGAGCGGTGAGAACGACGGACGACCGCCCGTCGTTCTCACCGCTCTGCTGCTAAAAAGCGTATTCAACGACGCTTAGTCTACAATCTCAACTTTACCCTCGGTCACGTCACCATTGAGATCAATAGAGAAAATGCGCACATAAGGTGGCTCTGGATAGAAACGATGCGAAAAGATGATATAGAGGTAGCCACTACGCTTCGCCCACTCTTTATCGCGCGCCGAGGGATAGGCCTCGCTCCTGGGATGTGAATGATAATAGATCATATCACCATCATAACTATCGACATCATTATAAATGCGTACCAGGTCGGCTTCGGCGATAATCGAGAAATCATCCGGCTCGTCGGCGGCATTGGCGGTCGGATAGTGCTTGACAACCAGGCCGTCCTTGCTGCCGACGACACCGCAGCCCTCGTTGGGATAGCTCTCCACGATATGGGCCACCATCTCCTGATAAATCGTCTGCGGGATACGCACTACGAACGCGGGGGTTTGCACCTCAGCTACCATAATACTTTTGCCTCTAAATTATCTTCCAGTTCCTCTAATTCGAGCGTCCACAGGTCTTCGCTCAAGTACTTCCAGCCACCGTCGGCGAGAATGACCACAATCCTGGCCTGCTCCAGTTTTTCAGCGTAGCGTAATGCCGCATGCAAGGCCGCACCACAGGAAGGACCGGCAAAGATACCCTCCTGATCTTTTAACTGGCGAGTACGACGAATAGCCTCACGACCGGGCACCAGAATCCTCGCATCAAGCAACGACAGGTCCAGTACAGGCGGAATAAAGCCATCCTCAAGGCTGCGTAATCCCTGCACACCATCGCCTTGCAGTGGCTCGGCAGCCACCACTTTGATGGCAGGATTGTACTCTTTCAAGCGCCGTGCATTGCCAACGAGCGTACCACCGGTACCAAGTCCGGCTACGAAGACATCGACATCCGGCAGATCACGGATAATCTCGACCGCCGTGCCATTGTAGTGCGCACCAGGGTTAGCAGGATTGCCATACTGGTAGAGCATGACATAGCGCTCATCCTCCTGCGCCATCTGCTGCGCCAGACGCACTGCACCGTTGCTGCCCAGTTTGCCATCGGAGAAGATAATCTTCGCCCCGAAGAGTTCCAGCATCTGACGCCGCTCGCTGGTCACATTGTCGGGCATCACGGCCACAAATTTATAGCCCTTGACGCGGCAGATCATCGCCAACGCGATGCCCGTATTCCCGCTGGTCGGCTCCAGCAGCACAGAGCCGGGCTTGAGTTTTCCACTGGCTTCGGCATCGTTGATCATCTGCAATGCAATACGGTCCTTGATGCTACCAGTAGGGTTGACACCTTCTAACTTTGCGAATATCTGCACCCCCGGACGAGGGCTAAAACTTTTCAGCTCGACCAGCGGCGTATTGCCGATGGTCTCCAGAATATTACCGTAGCGCATTGCTGTCTCCTGATCCTTAGCACCCGCCGGCCATCGCGGGCAATAAGATAACCGTATCGTCAGGGCCTAGCGCCGTCTCCAGCCCTTGCAAGAAACGCACATCCTGGTCATTAACATACACATTAATAAAGCGGCTCAGTTCCTGCTCCGGCTGTATCTGCTCCTTAAGCGCAGGGTAACGCTGATAGAGATTGCTGAGTGCCTCGCCTAAAGTATTACCTTGCACACTCACCTGCTTAGAACCGCCTGCCGAGGCACGCAAGACAGGTGCCAGACGAATCGTTGCCATTTTTCCCTTACTCCTTCTATGATTCAACCAACCTCGTAGGGACACGATAAATCGCGCTGTGGACGCGATTTATCGCGCGTCACGCTCCATCCATCTTTTCTCGCAGAGCCTCAACATGGCGTGTATCACGTTTCTCCTTTGCGGGAACGTGATGGAGCCTGCATAACATCACAGGATACCACGCATTTTGCGTGATTTTCCGGTTAGATGATATATATAGGTTTTACATGCGACAGGTCGCGGCTCCGACGGGATAATGGAATTCAACCATCAATACCGACGCTCCCGTAGGGGCGTGATTCATCACGCCCTGCTCGCCCCTCGCTCCGCGTTCAGGGCGTGATTCATCACGCCCTGAACGCGGAGCGCCGATGTCAGTTGAAAAAATTCATAATACCGTCCCTACAGTTATTACAGCTTCAAATGATTGTTATGCATGTGCGAGTTGGAAGGGAGCCGCACACACATCCGCATAGACCGGCAGGTCTTCGGGGTGCCCATACTCACCACACGCCGCGCACTTGGGATCGCGGTAGAGGCGCAGTTCGTTGAACTCACCAACCAGAGCGTCATAGGTCAGCAGACGCCCAACTAGCGGATCACCAATGTTGAGCAGCAGTTTCAACGTCTCGATGGTCTGCAACAGACCAATAATGCCTGGCAATACGCCCAGTACACCAGCCTCGGCGCAGTTGGGAGCCAAGGCGGCGGGCGGCGGCTCTGGATAGAGGCAGCGATAGCACGGCCCCTCGTAGGGCTTGAAAACTGTTACCTGCCCCTCAAAGCGGAAGACGCTCCCATGCACCACCGGCTTATGTTCGAGCAGTGCGGCATCATTCAGCAGATAACGGGTGGGGAAGTTATCTGTGCCATCGAGAATCACATCGTAATCAGCAATAATGCTGCGGACATTGCGCTCATCCAGATATTCCAGGTAGGTAATCACATTCACATCGGGATTGAGGGCCTGGATCGCCTTTTTGGCCGACTCGGCCTTGTACTCGCCCACGCGATCAGTGGTATGAATAATCTGACGCTGGAGATTGCTCTCCTCAACACGGTCGGCATCAATAATGCCAATCGTGCCTACACCCGCCGCTGCCAGGTAGTAAGCTGCCGGTGCGCCCAGACCACCCGCGCCAATCAGCAGAACACGCGAATCGAGCAGCTTTAGCTGGCCCTGCTCACCCACCTCCGGTATCAAGAGATGGCGACTATAGCGTCTCTGTTGTGCATCACTGAGCGTGCGCGGCATCTGCACCTCAAAGCCACTGTTCTTCCACTGCCCGAAACCACCGGACATCGAGATTACTTTATCATAGCCCATCTGTTTCAGCGTGCTTCCGGCTATGAGTGAGCGCACACCGCCCGCGCAATAGAGTACTAGTGTTTTCGACTTATCGGGTACCGCTTCTTCTATCTGCAATTCAAGAAAACCACGCGGAACATGAATCGCGCCAGGGATATAGCCATCGTTCCACTCAAGCTTCTCACGCACATCCACCAGGACTATCTCCTGATTATCTGCTCTCTTCTGGCGCTCAAGAGCCTCATGTACCTGTGCAGGCGACCACTCAGGAACCTGCTGACGCGCGCGGCGCATGATCTCACGGGATGCATCGCCCATGTGCCATCACCTCAATGTTGACTAAATAGATCAACTTACTTTCTAAACTACTACAAAAGCTTACCACCCTCAATTTTTCTTTGTCAAGGAAGGTAAGCTATCTTCTCGGAGGCACGCTATTTTTAAGACGCTCACTGCTACAAACATGCGTAACTAAAAAATTATTCCCCGGTTCCTGGTATGCGTAGAGCGGCTAGCTTACTCCCGCTCTCTCTTGTAATTTGCCGACGCTCCAGGTACTCTTTAGTTAAGAACAACCAATAGATATTCAGTAAGGAGCAACATTGATGAGTGAGCGAGCCGATATTATTATCGTTGGTGGGGGTGTGATGGGGTGTAGTATTGCCTACCATCTTGCCATGCAAAGAGCGGGAAAGATTATCCTGCTGGAGCGGCGGGCTATTTGTAGTGGTACAACGGGGCGTTCAGGCGCGATTGTGCGGCAACATTATTCAAACGAATTCACCATTCGCATGGCAAAAGAGAGTCTGCACGTTTTTCAACATTTCGCGGAGATCGTAGGGGGTGACTGTGGCTTCACGACAACCGGCATGCTGGTTCTCACTGACGAACAGGGGGCAGCCGCATTGCGTGCTAATGTGCAGATGCAGCAGCAAGAAGGTGTCAACACGCGGCTCATCAGTGCGGCAGAGGTGCCAGAGGTAGCGCCGGGCTACAGTGGCGAGGGCGTGGCGCTGGCCTGTTACGAAGAGGATGCTGGTGTCGCCGATCCGATGGCAACAACTTTTTGTTTTGCGCAACGCGCGCGCGAACTGGGTGTGCAGATTCATGAAGGTATACAGGCAACACACATCGGCACAGAAGGCGAACGCATAACAGGAGTAGAGACGGCACAGGGTACCTTTTCTGCGCCGATTGTCATTCTAGCCGCGAACGTGTGGAGCGTCTCCCTTGCTGCACCGCTCGGCATTACACTTCCTATTATTGCTACGCGCCACCCTATGCTGGTCCTGCGTCGCCCCAACGATGTCGGCGGGCGCTTCGGCCTACATGCCGTCTGCCTGGACCTGACACGCTCAATTTATCTCCGCCCGGATATTGGTGGTGCCACCCTGGTTGGCTCGACAGAGGATGTGCTAACACCAAGCGACCCCGACCATTACGCACAAGGCTTAACAGAAGAGGAGATCAGCTATTTTCAGCGCCAGGGCCAGCAAACCTTTCCGGCGCTGGCACGGGCCGTCCCGCGCGGCAATTGGGCCGGTATCTACGACGACGCCCGCGACTACCACCCCATCCTCGATCAACTCCCCCACTACCAGGGCCTCTACTGCGCCGCCGGTTTCAGTGGTCATGGCTTCAAACTCGCACCGATAGTCGGGCAATGGATGGCTCACTATATACTCACAGGCCAGAAACCAGCCGATATGGAACACTTCACTTTTGATCGCTTCGCGCGGGGAACAGAGATTCGCCCACGTTACCCTTCGGGAGTACTGGGATAATATCACAGTATGGACATCAGCACCAGAATTTCCGTGAACTTCTACTATCTCTCTGCAAACAGCAAGCGAGCCATCTATCACCAGGAATGACTCGACTACGGAGCAGGGCTTACACAACTATAAGATGAGCAATCAGACAGGCAACATTATTAAGTTTATATACAGTAAAACAATAATAACATGCAAGACGGTATGAACGTGCGAAACCACACGTCCATACCGGATTGATCAGATCCGCGCTGGCTCAATCAGGCCGTCATTGATCAGGCGCGTGAGGGCTTTTTGCGCAGACACCGGCGTGGCAACCAGGGGTGCAGGCCCATGCATATCCTGCACGACAGGCTCCAGGTATGGGCCAAAACGCGGGTCATGGCGATAGACATCGCGCAGGACATAAGAGGTCGTCTCGATCATCCAGCGCGATGGCTCGGCATTCATCAACAGGCGCAGGACCGGCTCAAGGCAATTTTTGCCAAAGCGCGCTACCTCTTTAGCAGCCATCCAGGCTACGGCGTGATCTGGATCATGCAGAGCCTGCACAAGCGTAGGCAAAGCGCGTGTGTCAGCAATCTCTCCCAGCGCACGCACACACTGCCAGCGTATCCAGGCCGAACCAGTGGCAAATTTCTCCAACAAAGCCGGAACGGCAGGACGGCCAATCTGCACCAGGGCCGTACTGATCTGGCTGGCCAGTTGTTCGTCGTCACCGCTGAACGCATTTAGCAAGGCCGGTACCGCACTGGTATCCCGAATACGGCCCAGCGCCTTGGCCGCCTGGATGCGCACCGAGGGAGCGGGGTCATGCAGAGCCTCGATCAACGGTTGCACAGCGTCACGTGTGCCCATAATGCCCAGGATATAAATTGCAGCTTCACGCATGGAAGGTCGATTACTGCGCAGGGCCTTCAATAACACACGCTCAGCCCACACCTCATCCATACCGGAGCCAGGCAAAAACAGCGTGCGCAAACGTGTACGGGCATGGGCAGTGCGCAGAGGTCTTGGCGTGACGAAGGGCTTTCCGGCCCATGTGCCATCGGCAATAAACTCCAGCAGGTATTCTGCTAAGCGATCATCTGGCATATTCGCTACCGCCTCAACGGCGCGCGGGTCATCGTCAAGAATCCAGAGCATGAGTCGCCAGGCGGCACCGCGCCGTCCCTCCGCTGCTTGCTGGGCGAGGACAATAGGATGGGTTGAGCCTCTTTCGGGGGGTACATCAGGGGCGGGTGTGGTAGAGGCATCCGCTCGTATCACCGGGTTTTGGTTTGATAACGGATCAGAAGGTGCCATACGCTTCCTCCTTGAGCCATGAGTTAGCTCCTTGTTGCAGGAGTTCGCTACCTCGGTATGCCACGAGAGACACACCACTAAAGTTACATTCCACGAGGGCAAGACTGACATTTTTAGTATAGCATATCCTGACCTTTCCTCTGAACCTCGGTTTCTCCCCCAATGAACGTGCGAAAGCCTGATTTATTCAAACGACACCGGAAGAGTTTGCCCGACAAAACATATTTTGTGTTAATAGATGCTTTACTAGTAATCAGCAACTATAAGAGCAATATAGCTATACTTATACCGTATAGCCATATTGCTCTCTTTCCGTTCACAAGCTAGATTATGCATTTGCATGTAATGCCGTATACAGGCGTTCAGGCGTAATGGGCAATTGCGTAACGCGCGCACCAACGGCATCGTAGATGGCATTGGCGATGGCCGCACCAACAGGGACGACCGGTGGCTCGCCGACACCTTTCGCTCCGTAAGGGCCGAACGAGGATGGGATTTGTACCAGCAACGTCGTAATGTTAGGGACATCCTTACTAAGCGGTAGAGCATAATCCATCAGTGTCTGCGTCAATAACTGACCATTCTCATCATAGACAAAGCCCTCGAAGAGTGCCCAGCCCAGTCCCTGGGTGACACCCCCATAAATCTGGCCCTCGACCTCCGCCGGGTTGATGGCAAAACCAACATCTTGAGCCGCGACATAGGCCAGCACACGTACCTCGCCGGTTTCGGGGTCAACAGCAACCTTTGCCAGATGCGCAGCATACATGGGGGAATTGCGTCGGGCAACCGCGCGACCACGTCCATATACCGGCTCGTATTGACCGGCAAAACGCATAGACTCTCCGGCGATCTGGGCCAGCGTGACACTCTTATTCGGCACACCCCGCACGACAACTCTGTCACCCTCAATATTTAAGTCATCTACGGCGGCCTCCAGCATGTCACTGGCAATCGACAGAATCTGATTACGCGCGTCCCGTGCCGCTGCCAGCACCGCCGCCCCCATCGTATAGATCGTCTTACTGCCGCCCGTGCCACCACTATACGGCATGGTATCCGTGTTATCATGCGCTACATTGACGCTTGCAGAAGACACACCTAGCGCCTCCGCAGCAATCAGCGCCATCGAGGTATCGGAGCCGGTGAGATCAACCGTGCCGATAATGACTGTGATCGAGCCATCGCGCTCCAGGCGACAGGCCGCTGCCGCCGGTTCGATACCGCCGGGCCAGCCACCTACAGCGATGCCCAGACCAACCTTCCAACCCTCCAGACCCTCCGGTACGGCTCTTTCAGACGCGCGATTGACCCATAGCGGATGTTGTTCAAGTGCCTCTATGCATTCCAGCAGACCGATACGCGGCCATGTGGGATTGCGCTTATCCATCGTCGGGTCGCCCTCCCTGAGCGCGTTCAGCTTGCGAAATGTAATATCGTCCATGTTGAGTTGCCGACAAAGTTCACTCACCAGCGACTCCAGGGCAAAGGTAGCCTGCGGCGCGGTAGGAGCGCGATAGGCCCCTACGCTGACCTTGTTGGTCAGCACTTCGTAACAAACGATGTCGATATTGGAACAACGATAGCTGCTGGTCAGGATATGACCGGCCAGCGCGGCCCCCGCGCCAGGGTATGCACCTGTGTCCAGAATGACTTTTCCCTGCATTGCTACCAGCGTACCATCGCGCTTCGCCCCCAGTTTGAGCGTGATGATGGCCTGGGGTGCAGGATTGCCCGCCAGCAGATCATCCTGGCGTGTATAGACCAGGCGAACGGGTCTGCGCACCGCGTAGGCAACCGCAGCTCCTAGCGGCTCGATCAGGCCAAATTTGCCGCCAAATGCACCACCGATGGGCAAGGACTCGACGTGAATCTGGCGCTCCGGCAACTCAAGCGCCTGAGCAATGCTGGTGCGCACACCAAATAGTGCCTGCGTACTGGGCCAGACCGTTATCTGCGTGCCAAACTGGTCGGGCATAGCGGTGATGGACTGCGGCTCCATATACGATTGATGCACAAAACTGGTGCGATACGTCCGCTCAACCACGACCTCGGCCTCGCGCCAGCCCGCCTCAATATCACCCGCTTTCAGGTGCGTTCTATCGCTCACATTCTGCGATAGCGGTTCCTGTTGCTCCTCGGCCACCTGCTCACCACCCACAGCAGCATGAGCATCACCACCAGCGATTTCGGATACCTCATCCTTGCTACGCGAGCGGGCCGGTGGCGCATTGGGATCCATCGCCGCGAGCGGGTCGATTACGACAGGCAACGGCTCATATTCTACATCGACAAGGCTGGCCCCATCTTCGGCTGCCGCTTCGGTTTCTGCGACTACGACGGCGACAGGATGGCCATGCCAGAAGACCTCATCGATAGCCAGTGGCGATTGCGCGCGCGAAGGGCTACCAGCATGTGCCATTTTCAACGTCTTACCGGTCAAGACGGCAACAACGCCTTCAACTGCCGCAGCCGCCGAGGTATCAATCTGCCTGATACGCGCGTGCGCATAGGGACTTAGCACCAGGCGCGCGTGCAACAGACCAGGAACAACAATATCGCCAGCATACTTTGCTCGGCCCGTCAGTTTTTCCGGCGAATCCAGACGCCGTGTTGCCTTGCCAACAGCAGCATGCGATGCATTCTTGTCAATGGTTTGTGTCATGGGAAAGTTCTCCAGGTGAAAGGTAATCACATAGCATGGTTAAAGTCTATAACATCGCCTGCTCAATTGCAAACTGGATGTGAGCTATATTCTTCTGCCTTCCGAGAGAGCTTCTGAAAAGCATGGTGTGGTAGACTACGAATAGAAGAATAAGCACCAACTTTCTTTCCTGCTAAAGTTAGATTGACCATAGGAAGTAGCAGAGGAGCATATAGCCATGCCGAAAATCGATGGCGATCATGTCTTTGGGTTCGATACCCTGTCTATACATGCAGGCCAGCGGCCAGACCCGGCCACAGGAGCCAGGGCCGTACCCATCTATCAGACAACCTCGTTCGTATTCGACGATAGCGATCATGCCGCTCACCTTTTTGCCTTGCAACGCTTTGGCAACATCTACACCCGTATCATGAATCCCACCACCGCTGCCTTTGAGGAACGCATCGCCGCGTTGGAAGGCGGCACGGGCGCAGTAGCAACAGCGTCGGGTATGGCAGCACAGATGGTCACGATGATGACGCTGCTGCGCCCCGGCGATGAGATCGTTTCATCCAGCAGCCTCTACGGCGGCACGCACACACAATTTGATCTTACCTTGCGCACCTGGGGCGTCAAAACCATCTTCGTTGATAGCACCGACCCGGAGAACTATCGCCGCGCTATCACGCCGCGCACCCGTGCGCTCTACGGCGAGACTATCGGCAATCCACGCGGCGATGTGCTAGACATCCGTGCCGTTGCCGATATCGCGCACGAAGCTGGCATCCCGCTCATCATCGACAACACCTTCGCCACGCCCTATCTCTGCTGTCCCTTCGAGCATGGAGCCGATATCGTCGTGCATTCCGCCACTAAATTCATCGGCGGTCATGGCACCTCTATCGCGGGCGTGCTGATCGAGTCGGGCAAGTTCCCATGGGATAACGGCAACTTCCCACATATCGTTGATCCCTCGCCCGGCTATCATGGCGTGCGCTTCTACGAAACCTTCGGCGATTTCGCCTTTGTGATGAAAGCGCGTGTAGAGACGTTGCGCGATACCGGCCCCTGCCTCAGCCCATTCAACGCTTTCTTACTCTTGCAGGGTCTGGAGACACTTTCGCTGCGCATGGAACGCCATTGTCAGAACGCCGTGCAGGTAGCGAAGTTCCTGCAAGAGCATCCTGCCGTCAGTTGGGTACACTATCCCGGCTTGCCCGACGATCAGTTCTATCCTCTGGCACAACGCTACCTGCCGCGCGGCGCAGGCTCCATCTTCACTTTCGGCATCAAAGGCGGCTATGAGGCAGGCAAGACCTTCATTAATAGTGTGCGTCTGCTCTCACACCTGGCAAACGTTGGTGATGCGCGCAGCCTGATTATTCATCCGGCCAGCACTACACACCAGCAACTTTCAGAGGAAGACCAGCTCGCGGGTGGCGTGACTCCCGACCAGATTCGCATCTCGGTCGGCCTGGAAAATATTGAAGATATTCTGTGGGATCTCGATCAGGCACTTAACAAAGCCACGAGCAAGACCACTATTGCCGTTCAGCGTCAATACTAGAGGGAAATAACCGTATGACACAGCAACCACAGCAACCACAATTGCAGTTACAACCTCCCGGCATGCCGGATATGTATGACCGTCTGCATCTCTTGCAGCAATATCGGCACGTGGCAATTGTTGGTGTTTCGGCAGACCCTTATCGGCCCAGCCACTTCGTTGCCATCTATCTGCAAGCTGAGGGCTACGACATCGTGCCGATCAACCCGCGCTACGCCGGACAAACCCTGCTGGGACGGCCTGTGTATAGCACGCTGAGCGAGGCCAGAGCGGCGGGCGAACAGATCGAAATCGTGGATGTGTTTCGCAAAGCCGAAGACACACCACCGGTAGCACGCGAGGCGGTGCAGATCGGCGCGAAGGTTCTCTGGCTCCAGCTCGGCATTCGCAACGAAGAGGCACGCCAGATCGCGCAAGAGGCGGGCCTGACCTTCGTGCAAGACCGCTGCATAAAAATCGAACATGCGCGCTTCTTCGGCGGTCTGCACACCGTCGGCCTGAATACCGGCGTCGTGCTGGCCCGCAAACTATCCTAAAAAATCATCGGGATAGAATAATGAACTTTTCCCCCGACGTAGGGGCGTGATTGATCACGCCCTGCTCTCCCATGCCTGCTCGCCCGCCCGTCGATGCGCTTGCTGGGCGTGATCAATCACGCCCCTACCTCGGGGGAAAAATTTCTTCGTCATGCCCTCAGAGGGGGGCAACGAGCCAGCAGGGTGTGCACTAGCTGGGCGTGATCAATCACGCCCCTACGGTATTGGCTATTGCCGGTTTCGGTCGGGAAAATTCATAATCCTAATGCTGATGCTCATTTGCGATAACGAGGCTCAACCTTTTGATAAGCCTCCCACGCATCCTGCACATCGTCAGTCGCACGTGTAAGCATGATACGGTCTCCAGAAACCTCAATAGCGATCTCATCATTTTCATGCAAGTGAAGAGATTCTATAATAGACGGGGGCAACGTAACCGTCATCGAATTACCAACCTTACGTAGTTTAACGATCTGCATCACATTCTCCTCTCGCTAAGAGATGGCTCGCATATATACAAAAGTATATACATCTATACGAAATATATCAAGAAAAAGATATAGATAAAACCGTTTCATGATATCGAGGGAGTAGCATGGAGAACACAAGCCAGAACATACCAGACGAATTTGAACTGATGCTACGCCGACAGGGATGGCATCTCATTCGCCATCGCCCTGAGCAATCCGACCCCAGGGTGATTCGGTTGGTGCCACTGGCGGGACAGGATGAGGAAGAGGCGCGCCATATCTTCTACGGAGCGTTTGGCGATAACACGTTTCGCAAACTACTCAGGCATATCTTTTTTCATAAACAGTGCAGCTATGATGAATTGCGGCGCATCTGTCGGGGCGAAGAGAAGCTGGCACAGCATCTCGCGTTTATGCAGCAGTATGGCCTGATCGAACGCGCGGGCGAGACAATCTACAAGGGGGAACGCTATCAGCACATCCACAATCTTGGCCCGACACTGGAATGGTACGTGGCGGAGTGGTTTCGCAACTGGCTCCAGGTACCTGCGCGACACGGTGTCGCCATCAAAGGGGTGGCCGATGGCGGCGACCTGGATGTGGTAGCCTTCGTGGATAGCGCGCGCGTGATGGTCGAGTGCAAATCTGGCAGCGCGGCGCAGATCACCGAAAACGAGTTCCGATTGTTTCTGCGGCGTGCCGCCGAGTTCAATCCAGAGATCGCTGTGCTGCTTATCGATACCGAGAGCCAGCTTGATGCACAGATCGCGCTGCTCAACCGTCTGCGCACCGGCGGCGACGAGATCAGCCCGCAGGACACGCATCACAACCTGTACTGGGGTGTACGCAACGTCTACGTTACCAACCCGCGCGTCAGCATCGCCGATTCGCTCTCCGCCGTCCTACGCCTGTATTTCTCGAAGATACGCCATAAAGCGTTTCTGTGGTAGAGACACGAGAATGCCACCTTACAACCGGCCCCTACACCACGAGCACCATATCCACGCCATACGGCTATAAGAAGTTTGGTACAACGGTGGAGATGAAGCGCTCTACCGTCTCGACATCGGGGAAGCGGAAGATGAAGTGGCTGACGCCCAGCGCGTGAAACTGCTCGATTTCGCGTGTCACCTCGGCGGCGTTACCCGCTACGTAGTGCTTTTGCGGATGCCGCACCACCTGGGATGGGTTTTCGGAGACACTGAGCGTTGCCAGATAGGTTAGTTTGAGTGTTGAGAAATCGCGGCCAACCCGTTCGCAGTGCTGCTTGAGAACAGAGAGTTTGCGCGCATAGGTTGCAACATCTACTGAGTTATAATTCCACCAGTCGGCGTAGCGCGCGACAATCGACAGGGTACGCTGCTCGCCGCCACCACCGATCAGCAGAGGAATCATGGGGTCGGGACGAGGAGAACAATAGGCATCATGAATCTGATAGTGCTGACCCTCGAAGGTTGCAGGCTGTGTGCGCCACAGGAGACGAATGATCTGTGCCGCCTCTTCAAGCTGCGCCATGCGTGTGCCGACAGGAGGATAGGGATAGCCATAGGCACGATACTCATCCTCTTTCCAGCCTGCGCCCAGGCCCAGAATCACGCGCCCGCCTGAGAGGATCTGCACATTGGCGGCCATCTTCGCCAGCAGAGCAGGATTGCGATAGGACTGCGACAGCACCAGCGTTCCCAGTTTGAATTGCGGATGCAACGCCGCCAAGTAGGTCAGCGTCGTAAAGCTTTCCAGCATGTCGGTGGCTTCCCATTGCAAATGATCTTCAACCCAGATAGTGCTGAAGCCTGCTGTCAGGGCCTGAATGCTACGCTCGTTCTCCGCTATGATCTCTTGCAAAGAACGCCCCTGCTCATAGGGTTTGAGCATGAAACCGAAGTCAAGTTCTGCCATCTATGTCTCCTGTCCAACAGTTCTCCTCTATCCCCCATTATACCATGCTCAACCATGCGCAAAATTGCTGTCCGTGAACTATTGACAAGGAATGGGGAGTCCGCTATACTAAAGCACGTGCTAAACAAGCTGTGGTGACCGTAGCTCAATCGGCAGAGCTCTGGATTGTGGCTCCAGCGGTTGTGGGTTCAAGCCCCATCGGTCACCCCTTCTTCATTTTTGGCTTCTTCACCGGTACCAGATACGGAGCATACTCACCGTTGGGGCACGTTTTGTGCCGCCACTGTCGAGTTTCCGGGTAAACGCTATGGAGTTCCTTTGCCCTTGCTGATACTGATAGCTTGCCTCGTTGCCTGTGGCGGCCCACAAAACCCCGATGACTGTTCCATGATGCCGCCCGACAAAAATCCTCATCTGACGCTGGTAGGTGGAACACTGTTGCTCCAGGCAGACTACGCCAGTTCGCTGTATGCGCTGCAAGCAAACAACGGCGCACACCAGTGGCAGTATACGAACATCGGGTCGTTCACTGTACTGCAAAATACCATCTACACCAGCTCTTCTGATACTCTCTATGCCTTGCAGCCAGTAACGGTCAACCGCCCTGGCAGGTGTCAAACTAAGCGTCAATTCAGACGGCATAGCACACACAACAGAGCGGTCGATGGTTTGTTGACCATCAACCGCCCACATAAAATGTTATATATTCTCATGTCTTTTGCTCAAGCAAGCGGTGGATCACGGCTTCAAGCTGGGCAAGATCAAACGGTTTAAACACGAAAGCATCTGCTGGCAGGTGGTTCACTGCCTTTCCTCCGCCTGCCGTTAGCAGGACAATAGGAGGAACATCTCGGTGCTGGGACGCTGCTTCCGCATGAAGAGCCTTAATCAGTCCGGCCCCATCGAGAACGGGCATCATGAGATCGGTCAGCACCAGCGCAGGCCAGTGTTCGCGGGCGAGCATTAGCGCCTGATGCCCGTTGTACGCTACCAGAGGAGTATAGCCCCACTCCTCCACAATGGCCGCCAGCACTTCTGCAATGGCTTCTTCATCATCAACAATCAGGATCAGAGGTGGCTCCGTCGGCTTCGTCTTCTTTACATCATATGGGAGGTTTTGAGCGGTCATGGCTTCGATGCTCCTGGATTGCCTTCCAGTGAGCATGATAGGTGCTCAATATCCTCGCCCACTTTTACCTGTTGCAAGGCGAGCCTCTCCAGCATTGCTTGCCTGCCCTCATCGGCAGCAGGGAATTGAATGCCCTGTGCAGGGGCAAGCACCATCTCATGCACAGCATAATCATAGGCCGAAAAACGCATTTTGAGGACGGAGAAGAGACGGTAAAGATAACCCTGATGAATGGCTTGCCGGGTCAGTAACACATTTTCTGCCAGTACCGCCACCACATCGGCAGAAAAATCTATCTGGGTAGGCAACAACCGTGGTATCTCCTTAATGGCCAGTAATGTCACACCTTGAGCGCGCAACGCCGCCATGAGCGCGGCCAGATAATCGGGTACCCGCGCTTTACCACTGCTTTCCTCCACAGCGCGTTCGAGTTCAGCAATGCTGTCGATGACAACACGACGAGCATTCGTCTGTTCCAGGGCAATCAACAGGTGCGTTGCCACCTGGTCGGGGTCCAGTTCAACCGGCTCCCAACGCTGCAAGAGCAATTTTCCACCCGCTTTACCAGTTGCCAGCGCCGCGCGCAGGTGTGTACCCATCCCGAAAGCATCAGCCTTCTGCATTAATTGCTCACCCGTCTCACGAAAGCCGAGAAAGAGTACTGCTTCGCCCTGACTCACTCCGGCCAGGGCGAACTGGAACGCCAGCAGCGTCTTCCCTGTGCCCTGGCTTCCCACCAGTAACGTACCGGTCTGTCGCGTGAGGCCCCCACCAAGCAGGCTATCCAGTCTCGGCAAACCAAAGGTGGCTCGCTCTGAAAGCGCTGTGTGGGTGGATGAAGCAGGCCAACCTTCAAAGGTCAAGGAACGAGTCCGCGCTTCCAGGCGCGGAAAGATTTGTATACCCCCTTCATCCATATGGAGACTGTGACGCCCTACCAATGGCGCACGCCCCCGTACCTTGAGGACTTCCAGGCTGCGAAATGTCCGCACTCCCTCCAACTTAGAATACAAACCGATGAGTGCATCAGCCGTAGTCATTTCAGGAAAGTGTTCCGGGTCGCGCGGATCGGCCTCGGTGGTAATTAGCATAGTAGTCCCCTGTAAACTCAGGCGCATTCCCAGGTTATAGATGAGCTGGCGCGTAGCTGCGATATCCCTGTAGATATCCCGAATCCCCTGAAAGCCATCGAGAATGACCAGATTCGCCTGCACCTGACTTACGGTCGCCGCAATCTCTTGATATAAGGTAGAAACTCCCTGCGCGAGAAACTGCTGCAAGCTGAACACCTGCACACTACTACCAATCAGGTTTGGATCATAGAAGCGAAAATACTGTAGATGCTGCAATAATTTCATGGTTGATTCCGAAAAGGTTGTTAAGATCAGCACCTTCTGTCCACGTTTAGCGGCGGCAAAGCCGATCTGGCCCGCGAGCGTGGTTTTCCCGCTTCCTGGGGGGCCAAATAGAACAACCAGTTTACTGCGTGCCAGCCCCCCACCCAGCACGAGATCAAGCTGGGGGATACCAGTTGGCTCAAATACCTGCGGCCCCGGCATAGAGTCAGGAGCAGGGAAAGATATCTGTTGCATCATGCACTCCTCTTCTTGTCTAGCAACCAGATTGGATGCAATAGTCCATCATGTGCTTCCCTGGTACCCCATCACATTTTACTTAAACAGTCTGAGATAACACGCTTATCTCTTTCAACAGGAAAGCGTAACGTGCAACATTCCCCAGACAGTACATGGAACGAATGCTTCCAAAGTATTATTGAGATTACTATATATGAAACTACGAAGAAAATCAAACCCAACAATTATACGGAAAGCCGCCTCTACTTAAAGAGATGAAGTCAGACAAATCTTTATGGATGGAATATAATTAATCGCCAGTTATACTGTATTATTTCTGCATACAATACATCAGCTTGACACGTTCCTGTAAGATACAATAAGTTCTACAGCATAATCTGCTAGCAATTATCCTGTAGCAATATTCTTTTAAGTATCCATACGCAGCTTGCCCGGAAAATATGGGGGTGAATACTCCGTATCTGCTATTACCTCTCTGAGAACGAAGGATAGCATAGTCCTGTGGTAATTACGTAATGGCATCATAAGCCATCGTGAAGGGAAGAGATAGAACATGAATGGACAGGCTACATGTCGCATTTGTGTCATTAATGACTCGCCTGATTTTTTAGAAATGATGCATGCCCTGCTGGAAATGGAAGGCTACACAGTCAGGGTTGAGCATGAAATAGCCGCGCGCCTGGACAAGATCGAGGAGTGGCAGCCCGATCTTATGGTCATTGATATTCTAAAAGGCCGCACTCCCATCGGCTGGGAACTCATTCACCAGATACAGCAGCATCCTACCCTGGCCGCTATCCCGATTATCGTTTGCACGGCAGCGGCCCAGGAAGTGCGGGGCAAAGAGGCAATGCTGGCCCAACAAAATATAGCCGTGCTGCTCAAACCGTTTGAGATCAATGATCTGCTAGCCCTCATAGAGCAACTTGCTGGTCAACGCGAACAGAACTTAGATGAAGATATGTGTCCGTAATTTATTGAGATTGATTCGGTGGATCTGAGATTGAGACTCACAAAGACTTCCACTATCTGTGGTGAGGCCTTTGTGGGTCTCAGATCGTCTCATTCTCTTCCACGCGCACGTTCCAGATCGGCTTGCAACTCATCTATGCGTTGGAGTAAGCGAATAATCACTTCCACACCGGCCAGGTTGATACCCAGATCATAGTGCAGGCGGCGAATGCGCCGCAACAGCATGATCTCTTCCTCACTATAGCGTAACTCTCCGTCAACCTCTTCCCCTGCGACCAGCCCTAATGCGCGTAGATGACGAATCGTGCCAGGTGCCAGGTGGCTTGCCGTCGCCGTCTCTTGCTCACTATACAAAAGCGGTGAACGATGTTGCACAATGGTAATGCGTGTTACATGTTGTTCATTCATGGCTGCTGCTTCCCCCCGCCGTTGCCGCCTGGCTGTCATAGCCGAGAGAGCGGGCAAAGGCCTCGAAGAGACGACGTTGTTCGGCATTTAAGTGCGTGGGCAACACCACATTCGCCTCAGCATATAAATCACCACGTTTATCAGGTTGCCCCAGCAGCGGCATACCCTGGCCCCGTAGTCTAAAGGACGTGCCGTTGGCGGTTTCCGGTGGAATGCGCAACTGGAGCCTCCGCCCATCGGGCGTTACTACCTGCGCATTGCCGCCGAGGATCGCTGTTGCCAAAGGAACATCCACGCGCGTGCGTAGCGTGGCACCTTCTCGTGTAAAGCGTGGGTCTGGTAATACATGCACACGCAAATAGAGGTCGCCCTGTCCCGCTCCGGCCTGACCGGCAATACGTATACGCGAACCTTCATCGACCCCCGGTGGGATCTTCACTTCCAACCGACGAGTACTCCCATCTGGCTGTGTTAGCTCGAAAACGCGCGTTGTTCCACGATAGGCATCCGCGAGGGAGATCTCCACCTCGGCCTCCACATCCTGTCGAGGCGGTGCATAAGCGCCTTGTTGAGCACGTCCGGTCGTGCGCGCCTGTCTCGTTGCGCCCGGAAAGCCTGAACCGAAGAACGCTTCGAAGAAATCAGAGAAAGGAGACGTGCCTCCAAAAAGGTCGTTCAGGTCTTCCTCGCTCATGGTATAGTAGTGGGTACGTGTCCCACCGGCCCCCGGTGCGCCCGTGGGGCCTGCAAAATCGCTCCACCGTCCATAGCGCTGATACTGTTCGCTCAGTTCATCATAACGTTTCCGTTTCTCAGGATCAGACAGAACCTCGTGGGCCTCGTTGATTTCCTTAAATTTCTCTTCGGCTGCCTTATTTCCCGGATTGACATCAGGGTGATACTGCCGCGCCAGCTTGCGATACGCTTTTTGAATATCCTTCTGGCTGGCATTCTTGTCCACGCCCAGAATCTTATAATAGTCTTTAAAGTCAACGGACATACACTCACTTCTCCAATGAACAAGCCCTCAAGGCAACCGGTGTCAACGCGGCCTGATGGAAGTATTATGCTATGCCTGTGGTTCCTCCAACCGCGCATGAACTGCCAGAAGATCCAATCCCGACTCGGTGATAGTTACCTCTCCAATATAATGCCCCAGACGTGCAACATGCACAACTTCTTTGAATTCTTGTGGCCCCAACCCCGTTAAGCGCTCTACTTCCACCCATTTTTCAGGCTGTATGCGCACTTTGCGCTCTTTGACATACAGTGTTCCCACCTGCCGCATTGCCGCCAGCAAACGGATAATCGTTGGTGTGACCGGGTGCCCAAGGTGCAAAGCGCCACTCACTGCCCGCGCTAACTGTTCTCCCAGAGGCGTGCGTACAATCTGGCCATCGACCAGGCGATCAATGTACCCTCGTGCCTCCAGCTTTTCAAAAGCCCAGAACCGTTTCTCTTCATCGAGCATGCCACGATCCCTGGTAGCCAGGGCAGGAATCTCATTGACTGTGTGCGGTAAATCCGTCAGCACCTCAGCTTCCATGCGTGTCAATGCCAACTTACGCTCACAGTGCCGCGCCAGCACGGCATAGAAACGCCCGGCCTTCGTAACCCCACCTGCACCAATCAACCCTTCTTCACGCGCTTGCTCGACCCAGGAATCGGCCGGGGCCTGCAAGCGTGTGCAGACCGATGTCAATACTTTGACCGCCGTCGCAGTGATATCACGCGCGTTTCCCTCTTGCTCTAACACGACCTGGTAGCCAGTGGGGGTGAGTCGGTAGACAGTCTTCGCCCCTTCACGCTCCGCACGCACCAGCTCGAAGGCTTCCAGACTTACCAGCAACTGGTCAAGGTCCCAGAATGTGTTGAACCATTCTTCATGGCTCTTCAACTGCTCAAGCAACTCCACCACCTGGCGCTTTCTGGCCGGTTGCTCTTTTATCGTTCGGCCATAATGGCCTATGTAATCCTGGTAGCGTTTGACCATACGATCAACCAGGACACGATGGAGCGTTTGCTTATCCGGCTGGAGCTGAGACTCATGGGAAGCTTCATTCAATTGATGGATAGTGACCAGAAGCTCACCTTCAGCCTCCGTGATGGCGAAGGTAGGGCTGCGCTCGTCGCTTTCTCGCTGAAGTAACGAGTAAGCATACATGGCCGCCTGTCCTGCCGCAGTGAGTGTATCATCAGACTCGATATAGCCCAGCATATAGAGATTTGTCCGCTGCTCAGAGGTGAGAGCCGCGCGACCCTGATCTACCAGCAAGGCTAACACCTCCAGGATCGGCTCATTGAGCACAACAGTAAGGGGTGCATATCCTCCGCCTTTGCGCAATGCATTGTACACCGCCTGTCCCAACGCCGTCAAGGTAGAAACCTTCCCTTCCGGTATAGACCAGACGAGTAGCTCCATCGCCTCAAGCAAGGCAATATGTTCAGCCGGTATAGTAGCGCCGGGCCTGCTACTATAGCCCATCTGCATGGAACACAAAGAATTAGCTAACGCGCCATCGATCTCCAGGCGAGGACGGTAACGTGCTATGAAATCCGCCCAGGCTTCGCCGTACTTGTTTAAGCGCACAAAGGAACGCTGCTGAACGGCATCGTACACATTCTCCGTCAAACCACGAGAACTCAAGAGCTGTGTCGTCAAAGGGCCAACCCGCCCTTTATTGCGCCTTGCGGTCTGCAACGCCCCTCCCACAATAGAGTCTATCCAGTGCCAGTCCGCTTTGAACTGATCTAGCGGCGGAAGTAATTTTGCCTGAGCCATCGCCTCGATCAAGCGCAAAGCCTCCTGTCCTGCGTAGGTCAGTCGATATGAACGTGGCACTTCAAGCAATACCAACCCTTGTAGCTCAAGCAGGCGGTAGACAGGCTGCTGCGAGTCATCCTCGGTCAATGTATAGACAGAGCGCCCTGCATTCTCACTGTTCGCAAGCTGTTTCAGGGCACGCAGGTGTGTAGTGGAAATGAACATAGAATCTGTCCTTTCTCCGACAAGATTTGGATATAGTCAGGTATGACACTCACAAGGGGTATCACTATATGTAGTGATACCCCTTGTGGGTATCAGGCCCCCGCCTCTCTGGCTGTACGTCTCTGGTCGATGAGATTCAGGTAGGAAGCAACCTCTATACTTCGCGGTACTCACCCTCAACCGTGCCAGGTTCAGTACCGGTAGCCGGACCAGTACCGGATGTTTCTGCACCCGCGCTCGTGCCAGTTTGACTGTAGACCTCCTGGCCAATACGCTGCATGCTGCGTTCCAGTTCATTCGTGGCATTGCGCACGCGCGCGATATCACCACTGTTCAGAGCCTCGCGCACAGCCTTGATGCGTTCCTCAACCTCGCTGCGCAGACTGGCTGAAACCTTCTCACCGAGGTCGCGCAACGTTCGTTCGGCCTGATAGGCCAGGCTGTCAGCGCGATTACGCTCCTCGATCTCTTCACGGCGACGGCGATCCTCCTGCGCGTGCTGTTCGGCCTCGCGTACCATGCGCTCCACCTCATCTTTAGAAAGGCCGCTGGAACCTGTGATCGTGATCTTCTGCTCACGCCCAGTGGCCCTATCACGAGCGGTGACATTGAGAATACCATTGGCATCGATATCGAAGGTTACTTCTATCTGTGGCACCCCACGTGGAGCGGGCGGAATACCTTGCAGGTGGAAACGGCCCAGGCTCTTATTATCGCGGGCCAGTTCACGCTCACCTTGCAATACATGTATCTCAACCGAGGTCTGGTTATCCTCCGCCGTACTGAAAATCTCACTCTTGCGGGTCGGAATTGTTGTATTGCGCTCGATCAGCCTGGTCATCACACCACCAAGCGTCTCAACACCCAATGAAAGTGGAGTAACATCAAGCAGCAAGACATCCTTCACTTCACCTTTGAGAACGCCTGCCTGAATCGCGGCACCGATAGCAACCACCTCATCAGGGTTGACGCTCTTGTTTGGCTCTCGACCGAAGATTTTGCGTACCAGCTCAAGCACCGCCGGCATGCGCGTCTGACCACCAACCAGCACCACTTCATTGATATCGCTGGCCTTGACACCGGCATCTTGCAACGCTTGCATCACAGGCCCTCGTGTGCGTTCGATCAAATCGCTCACGAGTTGCTCCAATTTAGCTCGCGTCAGGGTCATCATCAGATGCCTGGGGCCAGAGGCATCAGCCGTGATGAACGGCAAATTTACCTCGGTTTGCATCGTCGATGACAGTTCAATCTTCGCTTTCTCGGCGGCTTCCTTCAAGCGTTGGAGAGCCATACGATCCTTGCGTAGATCGATACCCGTCTCCTTGCGGAACTCATCGGCCAGCCAGTCAACAATACGCTGATCAAAATCGTCACCGCCCAGGTGCGTATCGCCGTTGGTAGCTTTCACCTCGAAGAGGCCCTCGCCCAGTTGCAGGATGGAAATGTCAAAGGTGCCACCACCCAGGTCATAGACAGCGATCAACTGATCTCGCTTCTTGTCTAACCCATAGGCCAGCGAGGCCGCTGTTGGTTCGTTGATAATACGCAAGACCTCCAGCCCGGCAATGGTGCCTGCATCTTTAGTAGCCTGGCGCTGTGAGTCATTAAAGTACGCCGGTACCGTAATGACCGCCTGTGTAATTTTCTCGCCCAACCTGGTTTCCGCATCGATTCTCAACTTTTGCAGGATCATGGCCGAGATTTCCGGCGGACTGTACTCGCGCCCGCCCATCACAACACGCGCATCACCATTGGGCGCGCGCGTGATCTTGTACGGGACGCTCTTCATAGTACGCTGGACTTCGGGATCATCATACTTACGTCCCATCAGCCGTTTGATGGAAAAAATTGTATTTTCGGGGTTTGTGACTGCCTGACGTTTCGCCACCTGACCCACCAGCCGCTCACCCGCCTTCGTAATAGCGACTACCGAAGGAGTAAGACGCGACCCTTCGCTGTTTTCCAGCACGGTCGGCTCTCCTGCTTCTATCACCGCTACAACCGAGTTCGTTGTTCCCAGGTCGATCCCAATCACTTTCGCCATTGCTTCTCGCTTCCTTCCAGAAAAACCTCATAAGAGACTTTAGTACTCATACATCTACAGACGGCTCGATGGAGCATGGCATCGAGATACATGTGCCCCCTGTTAAGACAAGTTGCGCGTGAGAGACAGTGTAGCTACGAGAAAGAGCAAGCTAAGAATACTGCTTGCCTGAATAGACTTTTACTACAATGTAAAGCATACTTCTCATCTTCTTTTTTGTCAAGTATCTTTGTTGTTTAACTCCACCTTTTACACAAAATGACGTGTTAAAAAAGGGCAACTACGCCCTGTAGCATAGTTGCCCTTCTTGCTCTATTCCGCTTACTTCGCTAACAGAGCATTACCATTCTTCGCGGTGATGGTGATGACGCTCGCGGTTCTCCAGACGATCTTCTTCGCGCTCCAACTCGCGCATCTCCTGCTGCAAGTGCCGTTCCTCTCGGCGCTCCTGCATGATCTCCTGCTGGAGATACTGCTCCTGCGGATTGTAGCCAAACTGACCGCCATAGCCATATTGCTGTTGCCGCTCATGGTGAGCAATCATATGTTTAGCAATCAGACCTGCCAGCACAACGCCCCCACCCAGTAACACGGGATGGCTCAAAATACTGCGTAATAGACCAGGTTGCTCCTGCCCCATACGCATAAAACTCTGGCTCATCGACCAGGGATCGTTCGGGTTCATTGCATACTGAGGTGGTACCTGCTGCGCCAGAAACATACGCTGCTCATAGGGCATCTGCGCAAAATGTTCTTGATAGACCTGCTGCTGCAATTGCGGCGGCGCGCCCCGGAAAAACTGCTCGATATAGCCGAGTGCCTGATTGGGGTCAAAGCCGCCAAAGTTGCCACTGTTATATGCCTGTGCATACTGCTGATACATACCCTGGTTGTTCTGATCAAAGGGCCACATTTGTTCGCTCCTCAAACTCTTTTTTCATGTTGAAACGCATCTTGGTAGACACGACGTCTTCCGCGCATAGCTCCTTCATCCCTTCCTCACTGCCCCCATACCGAAGAGAGCCATGCAAACGCCCACCAAGAGTAACATACTTCTCAGCGCCTGGCTATCCCTGTGTGACATACGGATTGCTTGCAACAAAGTTGCGGCTCGCCGCTATCACCAAATCGGGATATTGCTATGCACAGGCATTAGAAGAGCCACCTCCCCGTGATGCCAGAATAACGGGTAACGACTGTTCCAGCGTGGCCAGAGGTGGCCACTGGGGGACTAAACTCATAGCCATACGCTCTTTATAATCACGGGCACCCCTCGCCTTCTCGCCTTACCTCCCCTTGACAAGCTACTATGCCTGCCATACACTGCACATAGCAACATGGTAGCAGATTGACCAGCAACGAAGAGAGCAACAACACCTATGGCACAACATATCTCGGATGAGACAGGAGATAACAAGGACGCACGTTCTCAGTGGCCGGAGATTCCGCCTGGGATGCTCATACCTGAGCCGGGCACGACGCGCCGCAAGACGCGCTGGCCCGACGCAATAGATGTGATCTTCGAGAAAGACCCTGCCTGCAATAACGTTTTCGAGGCGCTGCTTTATCAGGGTCTGTGGGCCATTTTCTATCATCGCATCGCCCATGCTCTCTATAAAGCCCATATTCCCTTGCTGCCACGCCTGATCTCTCAATTCGCACGTTTTATTACCGGTGGCATTGAAATCCATCCCGGTGCGGAGATCGGCAAACGTTTCTTCATCGATCATGGAGCGGGTGTGGTAATTGGCGAAACAGCCGTGATCGGCAACAACGTCATGCTCTATCACCAGGTAACGCTGGGGGCTACCGGCTGGTGGCGACCGGGGCCGGGGCGCAAGCAGAAACGTCACCCAACCATCGAGGATGATGTCACCATCGGCGTCGGAGCCGCCGTGCTAGGCCCTATCACTATTGGCAGAGGCAGTCGTATCGGGGCGATGGCCCTGGTGCTTGAGTCGGTTCCTCCCAACTCGGTGGTGGCCGCCAAGCCCGCCGAGCTGCTGGTGAAGAGTGGCGAAACGCTGGCTCATCACCAGGAACTGACCCAGGGGTGGAATGGTGAGATGGACTATCAGATTTAGTAACTTAAGATTGTCTCCAGCACCATCTCCCAGAAATGCGGCACAGCCAGTTCGTAGCCGACACGCACCTGCGGTGCGCGCTGCATCGTGCCATACAAGTCACAGACAGTTCGGCCCACCGTTAGCTCGCTGACCGTCTCGATCTCTACATAGGCCATGTGTGCCTTGATGATGTTCGGGTCGATGACGTTGGCAACGGCACATGGATCATGCACCGGCGGCGCTGTAAAGCCGAATACCTTTCTGTACGTGCTGGCAAAAAAGACCAGCAGGTCGGCAGCCAGTGTGGCAACGGGGCGCTGCGCATCGCGTAAGCGCCCAATGATCTCAGGGGTCGCCAGCGCCTGGTGCGTGACCTCTAACGGCACCATTGTGATGGGGCGTCCACAACGAAAAACGATGGCCGCCGCCTCCGGGTCGGCCCAGATATTAAATTCGGCAGCCGGTGTGACATTGCCCAGGCCAATCGCGCCTCCCATCAGCGAGATGGCTTTGATCTTCGGCACTATCGCCGGTTCGCGCCGGATGGCGGCGGCAATATTGGTCAAAGGGCCGGTGGGTACCAGCGTAATATCACCATCCGATTCTAGTAGGAGTTTGATCAGCAGGTCAACAGCGTGCAACGGTGATATCTCGATATCCGGCTCCGGTAATGACGGCCCATCCAGGCCCGATTCACCATGAATATCGGCGGCATGGCGGGCCGGGCGCACCAGTGGACGTTCCATGCCCTTTGCAATCGGCACGCCACGAATATTCGCCAGCGTACAGACTTTCAGAGCATTGCGCGTCGTCTTCTCCACCGATTGATTGCCCGCCACCGTTGTTACAGCCAGCAGTTCAATGTCAGGATGACGGGCAGCAAGCAGCAAAGCAATGGCATCATCATGGCCGGGGTCGCAATCAAGAATGATCTTATGCTTCACCAGGAAACACCTCTTCCGTAGAGTTTGTCCCACAGTATAGGCCAACGAGGCAGGGTTTGCAACCATGCGTAGTGAAGGGTAAACGCCATTTTTTGCCTGACGCATGGCAAGCGAGGCCACCGCGAAGATCGCCCCTTGATGTCTCTCGACGCTCGATACGCAGGTTGATATAATGACAAAGGTAATGCTGATAAGCACAACTATACATACAAACGAGGGAAACCGTTGGCAAATACATCTCGTGGAAATATATTGATCGGACAATCAGGCGGAGCAACCGCCGTCATTAATGCCAGCCTGGCCGGGGCCGTCGAAGCCGCGCTGGCCGAAGAGCGCATTGATGGCATCTACGGTATGCACTACGGCATCGAGGGGTTTCTGCAAGAAGATATGCTCGATTTGCGTCAACAGCCACGTTCGCTCTGGACTCAACTCCTGCATACACCCTCAGCCGCACTCGGCACTTGCCGCTATAAGCTGTGCGAGGGCGACGTAGAACACGCTATCGAGATCTGCCGTCGCTACGATATTCGCTATATTGCCTACATCGGCGGCAACGACTCCGCTGATACTGCACACCGCCTGGCGCTGGCCGCGCAACAGATGCAGTATGAACTCTTCGTCGTCAGCGTTCCCAAAACCATCGACAATGACCTGCCCTATACCGATCACTGTCCCGGCTATGGCAGTGCCGCTCGTTTTCTGGCCAAAGCCACTATGGATTCGGCGATGAACACACGCTCCATTCCCTGGCACTATCCGGTCAAGATCATCGAGACAATGGGCCGCGATGCCGGCTGGCTCACTGCTGCCACGGCACTGGGCAAGCGCGACGAGGCCGACGCACCGCATATACTGCTCATTCCCGAACAGCGTTTCGTGGCCGAGCGCTTTCTCCAGCAGGTTGAAGAAGTCTATCGCCGTGTAGGCTACGTGGTAATCGCGGCAGCCGAAACCATCCGCGACGAGCAGGGCCAGGCGCTGGGTGCCACCGGCCAGGTCGGAACCGACGCCTTTCAGCATCCCTTGCTCAGTGGGGCCGCGCAGTATCTCGTTGATCTGGTGAAACGCGAATTGAAGCTACGAGCGCGCTTCGACAAGCCTGGCGACTTGCAACGCATGGCCTCTGATTGTATCTCCATAACCGACCGTGATGAGGCATACCTGGTTGGAAAAAGGGCCGTTTCCGCGCTCCTGGCAGACGAAAGTGATAAAATGATTACATTAGTGCGGCATAATACTCCCCACTATCATTGCACAACCGGGCTGGTCGCGCTGGCACAGATAGCGAACGAGCAGCGTGTCCTACCGGCAGAGTATCTGACAAGCGATAAAACGATGGTAACACAGGCATTCTATGACTATGCGCTACCACTCGTTGGGCAACCATTGCCGATATATCCACACATAGAACAGGCGAAGGTGCAGAGATGACAAAGATGACACGGGCCATTGTGGTCGTACTGGATGGCGTGGGCGCGGGAGCCAATCCCGATGCTCAAGCCTACGGTGATGAGGGAGCCAGTTCACTCGAACATTGCGCGCTGGCAGTCGGGGGCCTTGCGCTACCGAACCTGGGGCAGCTTGGTCTGGGCAATATCACCCCTATTCTGGGCACACCGCCATGCAGCGCTCCCATCGGCAGCTACGGGCGCATGGCTTCGGCAGCCGCCGGCAAGGACAGCACCACCGGCCATTGGGAAATGACCGGCGTTGTGCTGCAACGTCCGCTACCCACCTATCCCAACGGCTTTCCACCGGAGCTTATCGCCGCCTTTGAACAAAAGATCGGGCGCAAAGTCATCGGCAACAAGGCCGCATCAGGCACCGAGATCATCAAAGAATTGGGCGAGGAGCACATGCGCACCGGCTATCCCATCGTTTATACCTCAGCCGATAGCGTGTTTCAGATTGCTGCACACCAGGAGATCATCCCCTTGCCAGAACTGTATCATATGTGTGAGATCGCACGTGCTATGCTTGTAGGAGAACATGCCGTCGGTCGTGTCATCGCTCGCCCGTTTATCGGCACACCGGGGGCCTTCAAACGCACTGAGCATCGCCGGGATTTCTCTCTTGCGCCGCTGGGAACGACGCTGCTTGATCTTCTCCAGGCGGCGGGCAAAGAGGTTATTGGTATTGGCAAGATTGAAGACTTATTTGCTGGACGTGGCCTGACGCAACGTGACCATACCGAAACCAACCGCGAGAGCATGGCCGCGACGCTACGCTGGCTCGACCGCGACTTCACCGGTCTGCTCTTCGTCAATCTCGTAGAATTTGATATGTTATGGGGTCATCGCCGCGATAGTCAGGGCTATGCCAACGCGCTCCGCGAGGTTGACGAGTGGTTTGCTCAGGTACAGCGCATCATGCGTCCAGGTGATGCTATCTTTTTCACCGCCGATCACGGGGTTGACCCCACCTTTCGCGGTACCGATCATACACGTGAATGTGTGCCATTACTGGCCTATGGGCAACCTGTTCGTCACGGCGTCAACCTGGGTACACGTGCCACTTTCGCCGACCTGGGGCAGACACTGGCCGAAGTATTTGGTGTTGGCCCTCTTATAGCCGGTACAAGCTTTGCACACGAAATTATGGATTTGTTATGACAGAGACAAGACGCAACGAAACGATTGGTCAGCAGAAAGAACCCGTTCTTCGTGGCGAACGTGTCACGCTACGTCGTCCAACGATGAACGATGCTGTCAAGGTGTTCCATTGGGAGCGCGATGACGAGGTATGGCGCTATGACCCTCACCGCCCCTACTCGAACACTCTGGAAGAGTTCCTGCCGATCTTTGAGCGCAACTACGTTCGTGGCAATGGTAGACAATTCTGGTTTATAATTCTCAACGAACAGCACTACCCTATCGGCACGATCACCTATTTCAATATCGACCATCGTCATGGCCAGGTTGAGATAGGGCTGGGCCTGGGTGAAAAGTGGAGTTGGGGCAAAGGCTACGGCACCGAGGCCATTCGTGTTCTGACTCACTATCTCTTCACCAGTCTCGGCTTCCATCGCATCTATGCCGAGACGGCTCTGGCGAACTATCCCGCACGGCGGTCATTCGCCAGAGCACATTTCATCGAGGTCGGGCAAATCTTTGATCCACGCAGCTCAGGAGATCCCTGGGTATTATTAGAACTATGGAGAAGGAACTATGACGAGTTCAACAAATCCAACCCTTAGCCCAAAGATCTTTAGCGCATACGATATTCGCGGCATTTACGGCGAGACACTTACTGATGATGGGGCCTACCTCATCGGGCGTGCCGCCGCGCAGTATTTGAACGTTCCGGCAATTGCTGTTGGGCGCGATATGCGCGTGTCGTCACCACAGATTGCCGCCGCTATGATACGCGGCATCACCGACCAGGGTGTCGATGCCATCGACCTGGGCCTGACAACCACTGATGAACTCTATTTCGCCGTCGGTAAGTTCGATTTCCCTGCTGGCGTCATGATTACGGCTTCACACAACCCCGGCAAATATAATGGGATCAAATTCTGTCGCGCACAAGCTTTCCCGATCAGCCTGGATACCGGTCTGGCCGATATCCGCGATCTGGCCATTAGCGGTAACTTCGCCACCCCGACACGCAAGGGCGAAGTCATCAAACGTGATGTCACCGATGATTACGTCAAACACGTCCTCTCGTTTATCGATATCAGTAACATCAAGCCTCTCAAGGTCGTGGCCGATGCGGGCAACGGTATGGCCGGTATGATCCTGCCTAAAGTTTTCCAGCATCTCCCTTGCACACTCATTCCCCTCTATTTCGAGCTTGATGGCACCTTTCCGCACCATCCCGCCAGCCCGATTGAACCGGAGAACATGGTCGATCTACAAAAGAAGGTGCGCGAAACCGGCGCAGATCTCGGTGTGGCCTTCGACGGCGACGCCGACCGCATGTTCCCCGTCGATGAACACGGCAACCTGGTTGATGGCTCGCAGGTTATCGAGGTCGTCGCCAACAGTCTCTTGCGCAAACATCCCGGTGCGACCATTCTCTACAACCTGATCGTCTCCAAGAGCGTCCCGGCCCTCATCACCGAGCTAGGTGGCACCGCTATTCGCACGCGCGTCGGTCACTCGTTCATCAAAGCCGAAATGCGCAAATACAACGCTATCTTCGGGGGAGAACATTCCGGCCACTTCTACTTCCGCGACAACTGGTACGCCGACTCCGGCCTGATCGCCTTCCTCATCATGCTCGAACTGGTCTCCGTCGAAGGCAAACCGCTCTCAGAACTGCTCAAACCCCTGGATCGTGGCGTGCGCAGCGGCGAGATTAATAGTATAGTCAGCGACGTACAGGGTAAGCTGAAAGCGCTGGAAGAACACTTCGGCCCCGCCGCCAAATCAGTTGACCATCTCGACGGCCTGACCATAGACTACGGCGACTGGTGGTTCAACGTGCGCCCGTCCAACACCGAACCGCTCCTGCGTCTCAACGTAGAGGCCAACGACCGCGCCACCATGGAGCAGAAGCGCGACGAGATACTCGCCATCATTCGCAGCTAACATCTTTTACGTTCGTTGTGATGATCAATTTTCATGCCCTGTTTATGCATCTCCCCCGTCCCGTAGGGGCGTGATTTATCACGCCCTGAAAGCAGATCGACGGGCGAGGAGGGCGTGATGAATCACGCCCCTACAGGGTAACGCCATTGCCGGTTTCGGGGAAAAAATTTCATCATTTGCCCTGGAACGGTCGATACACAAACAGGGCGTGATGAATCACGCCCCTACGACAACGATACGTGGATGCCCAACCGTTCTAAGAGATGCCGACTCAATTCTGCTCGATATTTGATCGGTTTCTTTCCTGGCCCATGGGAGTCTGAACCGGAACTGGTCAGTAAGTTATGCTTCCGGGCGTATTCCAGGTACATAGCTATCTGTTCTGGCGTATGGGCAGGATAATAGACCTCGAAACCATCAATGGGAACCTCACCGCGCAGTTCATCCAGCAAAGCGGTATTATAGCAGGTATATTCTCCTCCCCGGCCAGGATGGGCGATCAGGCACACCGCCCCACTGCGATGAGTAGCGTCAGTGACTGCCGCTATATCGTTCGTAGCCCAACGGAAACCCGCATCCTCGATTAACGCTACTGCCGATGGCTCTCCGATGCCGTAGCCATGTTTTCTCAAGAGATTAATCAACTCCTGAGGTTGTTGCGCACTCGGCTTTACTAACAAGGCATCCAGTTCATCATCAGGCAAGAATATGTTGCGCTTGCGCAGATTCTCCCAGACCTCCCTGGTATTCTCCCGCTGACGATATACAATATCCTGGGCCAAACCTTGCAACTCGTTGTGCTTTGGATCAAAGCCATAGCAGAGCACATCGGTCAGTTCACCCCGCCACGAGGTACTCATTTCCACTGCCGTCAGGAGAGGAAGCTGTTTCTCTGCCGCAAGCTGCTGGAGCGCCGACGCCGTATCCACACGATCATGGTCGGTAATAGCTATCAGAGCAAACTGTTCACTCACCAGGTAATCAAACAACTGTTCAGGCGTCCAGGTGCCGTCACTATAGGTAGTATGCATTTGCAGATCGATAGCTGCGTCTGCTGCAAGGACAGGCCAGGATACCACTCATTCAATCCTCTCTATAGAAGATATTATCTATCATCCTTCGTACTAAGCAATAGACTACCTGCTTCCTTTTTACCACAAAAGGCACCGTCTAATAACGCCAATTTGCCCGTATTGTAGCAGAAAAGCGCCATCCTTGACACTTCTACCGATGCGGTGCTAGCATGACCTTAGAACAGCCATAGACATAACGCCGCGCGTGGATAAGCATGCGCAATGCGGCGCATGCACCACGCGCTATGTACTATGCGTCATTAAGGGAGAAAACCTCGATGAAAATTCATGAATATCAGGCCAAAGAGATTCTGGCGCGGTACGGCATCCCGGTTCAGCCGGGCAAGGTCGCCCACACGCCAGAAGAAGCTGAGGCTATTGCCCGTGAACTGGGCGGGCCGGTCGTCATCAAGGCCCAGGTCTATGTTGGTGGACGCGGCAAAGCTGGCGGTATCCAGTTTGGCGATACCCCGGAAGGGGCGAAAGAAGCTGCCCGCCGCGTGCTAGGCATGAATATCAAAGGATTGACGGTAGAGAAGGTTCTCGTTACCTCCAAGATTGACATTAAGGAAGAATACTATCTTGGTGTGGTGCTGGATCGCGCCAGCCAGGCTCCTGTGGTCATGGTATCTAAGGCCGGGGGTATCGACATCGAAGAGGTGGCCGCGACCACCCCTGAAAAGATCGTGAAACAGGTCGTCGATATGCACTGGGGACTGCTACCGTTCCAGGCCCTCGACATCGTTACTCGCGCCGGTCTGCCCCACGAAACAGTAAGACCCGCCAGCGCTATTTTGACCGCGCTGGTCAAAGCCTTCATTGAGAGCGACGCCAGCCTTGCCGAAATCAACCCGCTGGCCCTCACCACCGATGGCAAGGTACAGGCCGCCGACGCCAAAATTCTCATCGACGATAACGGCCTCTTCCGCCAGAAAGAATACGCCTCCTGGGCCGAGCCAGAAGAGGCAAATCCACTGGAGTACGAGGCCAAAAAGGTCGGCTTGACCTACGTGAAGCTAGATGGTAACGTAGGTATCATTGGTAACGGCGCGGGACTCGTGATGACAACACTGGATATGGTGGCGCGCGTCGGCGGTAAGCCCGCCAACTTCCTGGATATCGGCGGCGGCGCGAAGGCCGAGGTGATGTACAAGGCACTGACCTTTGTAGCGCGCGACCCGCAGGTCAAGGGCATCCTGGTCAATATCTTCGGCGGCATCACACGCGGCGAAGAGGTGGCAAAGGGCGTCATTATGGCGCAGGCCGAACTGCCAAAGGGCATGCCGATTGTCGTGCGCCTCTCCGGCACAGGCGCAGAAGAGGGACGCGCCATGCTCAAGGACGCCGGTCTCGACTGGGGACACGATATGCGTGATGCTGCGCAGAAGATTGTTGCCGCTATCGCAGCGAAGGGATAGAGGGTGAAAAGATGAGCATTTTAATGGATGAGAACACACGTGTGATTGTACAGGGCATTACCGGACGCGAGGGCCTCTATCACACACGCAACATGAAGGCGGCAGGCACCAACATCGTTGGCGGCGTCACCCCCGGCAAGGGCGAACAGACGGTCGAAGGCGTGCCGGTCTTCGATACCGTCTCGCAGGCCAAAGCCGCTACCGATGCCAATGCGAGTTGCATCTTCGTTCCACCCGCCGGTGCCGCCGATGCAATTATGGAAGCCGCCAGCGCAGGCATTGAACTGATTGTCTGTATCACCGAGGGTATCCCCGTTATCGACATGACACGTGCCATGCTGTTCGTGCGTGAACATGGAGCGCGCCTGGTCGGCCCCAATTGTCCCGGCATCTGCACGCCCGGCTACGGCAAGATCGGCATTATCCCTTATCAGATCTTTACCCCTGGCTCGGTCGGCTTCATCTCGCGCTCCGGCACGCTCACCTACGAAGTCGTTTCGCTGCTGACCGAGGCCGGTATCGGCCAGTCCAGTTGTATCGGCATCGGCGGCGACCCCATCATCGGCTCGACCTTCGTCGATTACCTCAAGCTTTTTGAGCAAGACCCAGGGACGAGGGCCATCGTGATGTGTGGCGAGATTGGTGGCAGCGACGAAGAGGATGCCGCCGAGTTTATCAAAACGCGGATGACCAAGCCGGTCGTGGCCTTCATTTCCGGTCGTACAGCCCCGCCGGGAAAGCGCATGGGGCACGCAGGTGCCATCATCTCCGGCAATACCGGCACCGCACAGGGCAAGGTCGCCGCCTTGCAGGCTGCTAGAGTTCCCGTCGCGGACACCATTTTCGATATTCCTGATCTGGTGAAAAAGGTACTCTAAAAATCTATGGGGTGTCCTGGTTAGTGTAGAGACCGCATTGATCCGTCCAGGCCACTGCATCGTGTGCTTCACGTGGGCCAATGCCATTTGGAAGTACATCGGCCCAGGTTGGTCACACAGGTCAGTAGTCTGAATGGATCAACCCCGTCCCTACACTGAGCTGGTTTCATCACTACATCTCTACCTATTGGCAAAAAAGGCACAACGATGACTACAGCACTCGTTTACGATCCCATCTTTCTCGAACATCGCACGCCCTCCAATCACCCGGAGAGGCCACAACGGGTCGAGATGGCTTACAAGGTCATCCAGGCGCTGGGCTGGCTACAGCGTGAGGGCCTGGTACAGCTCTCTCCGCGTGAGGCTACGATTGAAGAAATAGCGGCAGTACATGACCGTGACTATATTCAGCGCGTCAAGGATGCCTGCCAACAGGTTGCCGCAGACGCGGCACGCGGCGGTCGCCAGACACGCTTTTTCGCCACCGACACCTATGTCTCGGCCCGATCTTACGATGCTGCCGTGAAAGCCGCCGGAGCCGGGCTGACCGCGCTCGACGCCATCATGGAAGGCGAGGTCAATAACGCCTATTGTCTGGTACGCCCTCCCGGCCATCACGCGCTGCCCGATGAGGCTATGGGCTTCTGCCTCTTCAATAACGTCGCCATTACCGCGCGCTACGCCATCGACCACTACGGGTTGGAGCGCGTCATGATTATCGATTACGACGTGCATCATGGTAATGGCACACAAGACATCTTTTACGAAGACCCGCGTGTTCTCTACTTCTCCGTCCATCAGGCACCATTCTATCCAGGCACGGGTCTGTCCGATGAACTGGGCGAGGGGCCGGGCCTGGGCACGACTATCAACGTGCCACTACCCGCCAATACCGGCTACGAGGTCTATGATCCAGTTTTCCGGCTCTTCATGGCACACGCTGCCGACCGCTTCGCGCCACAACTCATCCTCGTCTCTGCCGGTTTCGATGCCCACTGGTGCGACCCCATTGGACAAATGCGCCTCTCAACCGTAGGCTACGCACGTTTGACCGAGGTCATCATCAAACTGGCCGAGCGGCTCTGCGATGGGCGCTTGATTCTGATTCAAGAGGGCGGCTATAATCTGGAAGCAATGGCAAACTGTGTTGCCAGTTGTATCAATTTCCTGCTCGGCGACGATGCAGCCGTTGATAATCTTGGCCCGGCACCCGACCAGACCTTTCACATTAATACCGACGCGCTGATCGCCGAATTACGGCGCATCCACCATCTCACCGGCTATCGCCTGCGCCATGAACCTAAACCCGATATTGAACGTCTACGCCGGGAAATTAAGGGGCCTGCCGCCGAATAGAGGAACGCATGGCACAACGCTCTGAAGATGTACGCTTATTGACAACTCACGATATTCCGGCACTTGAGCGTCTCTTATACACATCTGAATACATTTATCAACGCTTCACGCGCGAAGAGCTACCCTTGCTGCTGCAACACGCACCAGCGGTTGGCTACTGGCACGATGTCTCGTTGCATGGCTTTCTGCTCTCACAAAGCCTCAACGCGCCTTCCGCCTGGATTGGCGGCTTCGGCGTAAGCTGGACAGAGAGCCGGGCCTATCAACGCATCCTTTTTTCGCTGCTGGAGCCACTTTACCATGAGCTTAACCGGCGCGGGGTGCGCTACCTGCACTATTCCGGCAATAACGTCGAGGATGATTGGCTGCGTTCCACTTTGCTGAAACGCGGTTTCACCCCCTATCGCATGCTCTATGCCTACGATAAATATGACTACAGCATTCCCGCCCAGGGCAATCAACAGGTGCTGATTCGCCCGGTACATCTGCAAGCAGGCGGACAAAGCGACATGGCAGCTCTGCTAGCAATTGAGGCTGCCTGCTTCGAGCAACTCTGGCGCTATGATGCTAGCGGATTTCTGGATGTGGCCCATACACACCCATACTTTGTCGTCGCGGAACTCAACGGCAAGGTTATCGGCTATCAGTTTAATACGGTTGACGGCGACACCGGCTACCTGGTGCGTATCGCCGTTCATCCTGCTTACTCCCACCAGGGGATAGGCGTGCGCCTGATGGCCGAGGCGGTGCGCTACTTCCAGCAGGCGCGTGTCTCGCGCATCTTACTTAACACGCAAGAAGAGAATGTTCACGCGCACCATCTCTACGAGGGCTTTGGCTTTATTCGCATGCAGCAACGAGGATTTGTGCTACGCAAAACAATTTAGAGCATACCTATCAAATAGCGCACGGTCAGTGGTGCAGCTTTGTTTTTCACATGCAACTGGAAGGGTTGACCGACCTGTACATGACGATAGACCTGCATAAACGTTGATTCGTTGATTAAGATGTTATTGTCGGAAACATTGCTTTGCAGACGTGAAGCCACATTCACGGCATCACCGAGCGCGGTATAGTTCTGCATTCGCTCGGCTGAACCGACGTTGCCGACGGTCGCCAGGCCGGTATTGACGCCAAACCCAAAGGCGATGCGCAGCGCATCCGGTTGCGAGCGCTGATAGTCCAGCACCGCCACGCGCATCTTCCAGGCCGCGCGCACCGCCCGTAAGGCGTGATCACGCTGAGAGAGAGGAGCATTGAAAATAGCCATCAGCGCGTCACCTTGAAACGCTGTCAAGGTTCCCTCTTCCTCCCAGATAGCTTCGCACATAATATTGAGATAACGATTGATGAGATTCATCACTTCTTCCGGGACCATACTTTCGCTCAGGCGGGTATAGCCGCGAATATCGGCGAAAACAACTGAGATTTCTTTGGTTTCGCCACCGAGATTGAGCGCGGTCGGGTCTTTAATCAGGCGCTCAACGACGGTAGGATGGACATAACGTTCGAAAATGCGGCGAATACGCCTGGCCTGCGCCTCTAAGCGTTTGATCTCCGTGCGATCATCAATGACCAGTGCCGTGCCAATGTCCTCACCTTGCGGGTTGCGCAACGACGAGACATAGACGGTCAGATTGACCAGACCACGACCGGCAATCTCACAATCAATCGAGCGCGGCACAAGTGTCTCATGTGCATGTTCCTTGTCTGCATTGCGCAATAGCTCTATCAATCCCAGTTGCGGTCTTAGTTTAAAAACCTGCTCAAACGGCTTTTCAAGCGGCCAGGAAAGAGTGAGATTCAGTTCGCTCAAGTTCAGGATATTATAGGCGGCAACGTTGAAGGTTTTGATCACACCGTCCGCATCAATCGTAATCACGCCACTGGCAATAGAGCGGAAGATGTTGTCCATGTACTGCTTATCTTCATTGACCTGCGTGAAGAGACGCGCATTATCAATAGCAATCGCCGCCTGATTACAAAAAGCTTGCAGCAAATCGCGGTGCTTTGGGCCGAAAAGGTTGGCATTGACGCGACTATCGACATAAACCGCGCCGATACAGTTATTGCGCACGACCAAAGGCGCACACATAATCGAGCGAATATTGAACGCCATGATGCTTTCTTGCGCGCGCAAAGCATCATCTACCTGCGCATCATCTGACAACAATACTTCGCGTGTTTGAATGACGCGCTTGAGCGTGCTGCGGCTGATGTTGAAGGCGCTTTCGGGGATTGTGCGCGCCTCCTTGTCGCGGGCAATTGTGAACTCCGGCTCACCCGTTTTGGGATCGACCAGTACGAGGAAACCACGTTCGGCATTCACCACATCGATCACGTAATCCATCACGCGGCGCAACACTTCGTCCAGATTCAGCGTTGAGTTCAGCACCTGCGTGATGCTGTAGAGCGTTTCCAGTTCACTACGCTGCTGTTTAAGTTCACTGATGCTGGTGGTGAGCGCCTGGCGTTCGCGCTCAAAGCTATTTTGTGCCAATTCACGAGAGTCGTGCCTGGCGGTCAGCGACCTTCCATTTCCTTCCGGTCTCACGTTCAGGATGCGCTGAATAGATTGATCAAGGCGTCCCAGTTCCAGGTCGGCCATGCGACTCACACGCAACGCTTCGGACAACAGGCGCACGCGCGGATCACCGCTATCTCCGGCATAGCGCCCTTCGACCGCTAGTTCCAACTGATGAGAATGCTCGTGCAAAGTGCGTGAAATACGGATGAGGGTTTCGCCAATAGAGCGCAAATCGCTCTCTACATTCCCGGCCCCGTCAGGTAATGCCACCACGTCGTTCCCTCCAGAGTCTGGCATACCGATATGCAGTACAAATAGTCTTACGTATCAAAAAACATGCCGCGCTGCCGACAGCATGTCGTATAAAGCAAAATGGACACAGCTCCGCGCTATGTCCATCATTATAACACAAGTTGCAGTTGTGGAATTTAAAAGTGACTATACAAAAGCATGTACAGCCTCTTTAGTACTCCTCTGCTAGCGCCTGCTTCAAGGTGATCTTACCCCAGAAGAGGCGATAAGTAAGTACGAAGTAGATGATCGCCAGAACGATGCCGATACACCACCAGACCAGACCCACGGTCAGGCCGTAGTTTCCTGCCGAGGCATTATAAATGGTCAGGCTATAAGCTGGCTGCACCGCCGGCAACACATCTGGATACAAACCAAAAGCAGAGCTGGCCAGCATGCCTAAGATGAAGGCACCCGACGAGAACAGAGCCGGTAAATCGCGCTGTTTGATATTAAAGTAGCCCATGCCGACCAGACCGGCCAGAGCGATAATGGGGAAGATAAAACCCCACGGTCGCGTTAGAAAGCTTGTTGCCAGCAGGGGTTGAACTGAGAAGGTTATGATGGTAGCCACGATGGTTAATACGATAGTGGCAAACCAGGCCCAACGAGCAAAACGACGCGCGCGCTGGTTGAGATCGCCTTCCGTCTTCACCGCAATATAATTAGCGCCATGCGCAATCAGCACCACCAGCGCCATCAAACCAATCAAAACGGTATACCAGTCGAGAATACCAGGATTGGCGCTGTAGGGATTAAAATCTGTCCAGAGCGCCTCAAAAAAGTACTGATTTGGGCGAAGAGGGACACCGCGCATAACATTGCCTAATGCCGCGCCATAGAAGATCGCCAACAATGCGCTCCCCAGAAAGAACAGAAAATCCCAGAAGGAGTGCCACAGCGGGTGAGGGACCCGCGAACGCAATTCGACAGCTACGCCACGCAACATCAGCAACCAGAGGACAATCATCAGGGGCAGATAGAAACCGCTAAAGCTGGACGAGTAGAGTAGAGGGAAGGTGAAGAACAGCGTTCCACCCGCTGCGATAATCCATACCTCGTTGCCATCCCAAACCGGGCCGATGGCGCGTAGTACGATACGCCGCTCCTCGTCGGTACGCGCAACAAACAGGTGAATAGCGCCCGCTCCCAGATCAAACCCATCCAGGAGCACGTACATTATCAGCATAAAAGCGACCAGAATAAACCATAATGTTTGCATTGCAACGTTCCCTCCCTCTTAAGCTCCTTGAGCGACCAGGCCTTCGACCTCTTGTGGCTCCTGACCTTCACCAGAAGGGCCACGCAACGCCTCGAATACAACAAGCAGAACATACAGCAGGCCAAGCAGCAGATACATCCCCATGAACCCCAGGAGAGTGAACAGCACATTACCTGACGAAAGTAGGGGAGATGAACTATTAACAGTACGCAATAGCCCGAAGATAATCCAGGGCTGGCGACCGAGTTCTGTTGTAAACCAACCTGCCGTGTTCGCAATGAAGGGGAAAGGCGTTGCCAGCATCAATATCCAGAGCATCCAGTTTGATTTAAAGAGCCATCTGCGCCACAGCAAGAGGGCCGCCAATGCCATGATGGCCACAAAGATCGTGCCCAGACCCACCATGATATGATAGCTATAGTAGAGCAAGGAAATGGAATCCGGTCGATCAGATGCCGGAAATGCGTTAAGCCCCAGTACCGTTGCCGACCAGTGGCGATAGGTCAGAAAGCTCAGCACTTTAGGTACAATGATCGGATTGTCCAGAGTGCCATTGGCGGGGTCTGGCTGGCCCAGAATAATGATGCCCGCGCTGCTCTGCGTATGGAAGAGGCCCTCCATCGCGGCCAGCTTCGTCGGCTGATACTGCGTGACTTGCCGTCCCTCCATATCGCCACTGGGGAAAATCTGAAAAAGACTGGCAAGCAATCCCACGATGATGCCCAGCGTCAGGAATATTTTCCCCTGTTCAATATGCCGTTTGGACAGCACGTAAAATGCGCCCAGGCCGGTCATAAAGAAAGTTGCGGTAACAACTGCACCACTCATAGTATGCATATACTGCGGTATAATCCAGGGGTTGAAGAGTACGGCCCAGTAGTTCGAGATCTCTAAATGCCCATTGGCAATGGTATAGCCCACCGGATGCTGCATCCAGGCATTCGAGGCTATGATGAAGCCGCCGGAAGCCCAGGTGCCGAGCCAGACCATCACCGAGGAGAACCAGTGCATTCTTTGCCCAAACACCTGCTCCCCAAACAGGAAGAGGCCCAGGAAGGCCGACTCCAGGAAGAAGGCAAAGGCACCTTCCATTGCCAGCGTCTGCGCAATAATACTTCCGGCATAGGCAGAGAAACGTGCCCAGTTGGTGCCAAACTGAAACTCCATCGGTATGCCGGTCACTACCCCTACCACAAAGGTGATAGCAAAAATCTTACCCCAGAAGCGCGCAGCAGTATTGAACTGCTCGTTTTTGCGCCATATGTACAACGTTTTGAGGATGACGATCAGCAGCGCCAGGCCCATCGTCAGTTGTGGGAACAGATAGTGATACGCCACAGTAAAGGCAAATTGCACCCGCGATAAGACGACTGAATTATCCATTGATTCCCCCTAAGCGAATCTTACACACACTGCATAGTCTAAGTATTACAATATCATACCACCAGGAAGCCGCCCTGTATCTCAAACATGCGACGATACCGACCATTGGCACGCATAAGCTGCTCATGCGTACCGCGCTCACTTATCCGCCCATGCTCAAGGACAATAATCTCATCCATATCTTCCAGCGCAACCAGTCGATGCGTAATCAACAATGTGGTACGTCCCTGCATGAGCGTAGAAAGCGTCTCAAGAATGGCCTGTTCCGTCAGCGGATCAAGGTTGGCCGTGATCTCATCGAGCAGCAGCAACGGCGCATCTTTGAGCAGTGCCCGCGCGATAGCCAGCCGCTGCCGCTCGCCACCGGAGAGGCGCAGGCCCTGTTCACCAATCCAGGTATCCAAACCTTTGGGCAACTGCCGCACAAAATCGCCGAGTTGTACCTGCTCTAACACATGCAGCAACTCGGCATCGTTGGCAGTTGGTCGCGCCAGCAAGAGATTGGCCCGCAAGCTATCATGGAAAAGATACGTCTCCTGCTCAACAACACCGCATAACGCACGTAATTCATCGAGTTTGCATTGGCGAATATCGTGCCCATTGATACGAATGGCCCCCTGCGTCACATCCCAAAAGCGCAAGATCAGCTTAAAGAGCGTGCTTTTGCCTGCTCCACTCACCCCGACTATCGCTATACGGCTGCCAGGACGCACACGTAGCGTTATATTGCTTAACACCTCTTGCTCTTCGTAGGCAAAGGAGACGTCATCGAACTCCAAACTACAGCCAGCAGGCATCGATGGTAGCGGCTGTGGTTGCGTCGGGTCTTTCACTGTCGGAACAGTGTCGGCGATAGCAAAAACACGCTCTGCAGCCGCCAGCGAATGGCCCAGAAACTGGAAAGCCTGCGCTAATGGCTGCACCGCCTCAAAACAGGCCAGCGTCGCCAACGCCAGGAAACCCAGGTATACTCCGTCAACGGCATGGTGCACCACCAGGGGAATAGCCAGCAGCAGGATCACCCACAACGCCAGATTCGCCAGCGCATCACTGAGAGCCAGTTGTAAGCCGGAAACAGAAGCCATGCGACGTTGCAATGCCCCAAGTGAACGATCACACTCCATCACCTTGCGCAATTGCGCATGCTCGGCCTGATAGACGAGCAGGTCCTGCACCCCTCTTACACCATCCACCACCTGCGCGTTCAGCGTAGCACGCGCGCTCACCTGCTGTTTTCCCAATCCTCGCATCAGTGCAATATAGAGCAGTGGGCCACCCAGACCGGCTAAGAGCAGAAATGCCAGGATAGTCCAGGAGAAGACAATACCAAAGATGGCGAACAGACCAAACATCAGCAGACAGACCAGCATGGCGACAGCAATGGGCGAAACCGCACGCAGATAGACATTCTGTAGCTCCTCAATGTCGCCGAGCAGGCGCGCCAGCACATCCCCGCTGCGATAGTTAAGTAGCAGGGCGGGCGCGAGCGGCTCCAGACGACTATAGAGCCAGCTACGTAAACGTGCCAGGAGACGGAAGGTGGTATCGTGTGAAACCAGACGCTCCTCATAGCGCGCTACCGCCCGCGTGACACCAGCTACGCGCACAACGTAGGTTGGCAGCTCCAGCATAATGATAAGCGGGCCGAGCGCCGCCGCCGCCACCAGATATGCCGCCATTGCCAACAGGCCAATACTGCTGGCAATCATCAGAGTGCCCAGCAGTATTGCCAGCAATACCCGCCAGCGAAATGGCATGAGAAAGGATAGTAGACGCAACAAAGTTTTCATCGGACTACTCTTTTCCGACCATTTGCATCAAATGCGCATATATACCTTGATCTCGCAATAGCTGCTCCGGCTTACCATACTCGGCAATCTGCCCATCTTCCATTACCGCAACCTGCTGCGCGCGGCGAATAGTGTTATAACGGTGGGCAATCACCAGCACTGTGCGCCGCTCAATCAAGCGTGCGATGGCCTGTTCGATCAGGACTTCGCTCTCTACGTCAAGGCCAGAAGTCGGCTCATCCAGAATTAAAAGGGGCGCATCCTTGAGAAAAGCACGAGCCAGGGCCAGACGTTGCGCCTGCCCCGCACTGAGGCGCAAACCCTGCTCTCCCAGTTGCGTCTCGAATCCTTGAGGAAGCTGATCGATAAAGTCGCATCCGGCCAGCGCTGCTGCTTGCCGCACCTCCGCGTCGCTAGCCTCCTCGCGCGCCATGCGAATATTTTCTCGCACCGTGCCATAAAAGAGGTAAGGATGCTGCGGCACCAGCGCCACGTACTTGCGCCACTCCTCAACCGGTATGTCTTTGAGCGCCAACCCGTTGACCTCAATACAACCGCTTTCGTAGTCGATAAAACGCAGTAGCACATTGACCAGTGTACTCTTGCCAGCCCCGCTACGTCCCACCAGTGCGGTACAGCTATGGGCAGGCAGGAAGAGCGAGACGCCTTTCAGCGCCGGTGTCTCACTACCAGGATACGTGCAGGTCACATCAGTTAGCTGCAATGTCAGCTCACCGGCACGGATCTTACTTACTACGCTTGTAGAAGAGGTAGCAATGGGCAGAGGCGTCTCAAGCAATGTCACCATCCTCTGTGCGGCGGCCTTGCCCTCCATAGCGGCATGGCGTTGCGCACCCAACTCCTGCAAAGGACGATAGAACTCCGGCGTAAGTAGCAACACCAGAAAGGCTTTCTGGAAGCTAACAAGGTGGTCGATCAGGCGCACACCCAGTACTACGGCCACAACGCCAATCGCCATCGCCGTCAGAAATTCCAGCACGCCCCCGGACAGAAAAGCATAGCGTAACACCTGCATAGTTTTCGCGCGGAAGCTCTCGCTGAGACGGCCAACCTGCACCTGCTCCGCCTTGCTACGCCCAAACAGCTTGAGCGTCGTCAGTCCCTGAATCGAGTCAAGCAGGTGCGCACCCAGGCGGCCCAATGCCTCCCATTGCTGCTGGACATGCTTCTCAGCATAGCTCCCCACCAGCATCATCAAAATCGGGATAATGGGGGCCGTGACGAGCAGCAGCAGGGCACTGATCCAGTCTAGCGGAAAAACTACAGCAACAATCAGCAGAGGGATTACTACGCTCAAGATGGTTTGAGGAACATAACGACTAACGTAAGCATCCAGGCGTTCAACACCCTCATTAAGCGTCGTCGTCAACTCTCCCGCATGTTCACCACGGCTAAAAATTGGCCCTAGCTGCAACAGGTGAGAGAAGAGCCGTTGGCGTAAAGCAGCCTTGACCTGTATCGCTCCTCGTTGCGTTATAACCTCACGCCCCCAGATAAGCGCGGCGCGGGTCAGCAGAGCTAGCAAGAAGCCCACAAGTGGTAACATAACCTGAGCGAGACCCGCATGTGCCAGAAAAACGGCATTTACGATCCCGCTCAGCAAAACCATTTGCACAATCAGCACGCCGGTGCCAACGACACTCAAGACCACACTTACAAGCAGAAAACGACGTGCCAGTGGAATGTGACGAAACAACGCTATTTTCATCGGCCACACTCAAGAAACACAAAACTCTACTTCTATCTTAATGCGCAGAGAGAAACTCTGACAAGTAAATCTCGCCCAATTCAATCATCATTAAGCCATTTGTGATAGTTGTGATACTATCATTCTAAGCGACCGACAAACAGCGACTTTTGTCCTTGCTCTCACGCTATTCTTCCGCTAACTTTGGCTGCGGTAGTCTGGGCAGATAGGCACGTTTGTAGACCATAAGAGTACGCTGAAATTCGATCACGACCGTACCATCTTGATTAAAACCAACGGTTTTGACACGTACAATGCCGCGCTCAGGATGCGATTTCGACTCGCGCTTGTCCAGCACCTCACTACGAGCATAGATAGTGTCACCGTGAAAGACTGGCGCGGGCAATCTCACCTGATCCCAACCCAGATTGATCGCGTTTTGCGAGAGATCAGCCACCGATAGTCCCGTCACCAGCGCCAGCGTAAAGGTGGAATCGACCAGCGGACGCTTGAACTCGGTCTGCGCGGCGTAGGTGGAGTCAAAATGAATAGGGTTCGTGTTCACAGTTAGCAGGGTGAACCAGATGTTATCGGCTTCGGTAATCGTGCGCCCTAACGGGTGCGGATAGATGTCGCCAATCTCAAAATCCTCGTAGCAACGGCCCGTCCAGCCCGCTTTGATAGCCATCATCTCCTCCTCAATAGAAAGAATATGTATTAGTATGATCTGGGCAACCCCAACACATGTTGCCCAATATAAGCCAGGATCAGATTGGTCGAGATCGGGGCCACTTGATAGAGGCGCGTCTCGCGGAACTTGCGCTCGATATCGTACTCGCTGGCAAAACCGAAGCCACCATGCGTTTGCAAGGCCACATTCGCGGCATCCCAGGCAGCTTCAGCCGCCAGTAGCTTCGCCATGTTGGCCTCCGCGCCGCACTGCTCTCCGCGATCAAACAGCTCCGCCGCTTTAAAGCGCATCAGATCTGCCGCCTGCAATTTGACATAAGCATCGGCTATAGGAAATTGCACACCCTGATTCTGACCGATAGGACGGCCAAAGACAACGCGCTGTTTCGCATAATTCACCGTGCGCTCGATAAACCAGTAGCCATCCCCAATCGACTCGGCGGCAATTAAGATGCGCTCGGCGTTCAGGCTATCCAACAAATAGCGGAAACCCCTGCCCTCGCTGCCAACAAGATTCGCCGCAGGCACATACAGGTTGTCAAAAAAGACCTCCGCCGTATGATGGTTAATCATGGTGCGAATCGGCTTGATCGTTAAGCCTTTGCCCTTCGCCTCGCGCAGATCGACTAGAAAGAGCGAGAGGCCTTCTGTGCGTTTCTTCACCTGTTCAACGGGTGTGGTGCGCGCCAGCAGCAGCATGAGATCAGAATATTGCACGCGCGATGTCCAGATTTTCTGACCGTTGATAAGATAGCCTTCACCGCTACGTGTGGCCATAGTGCGAATGCTCGATGTATCAGAACCGGCATCGGGTTCGGTAATGCCAAAAGCTTGCAAGCGCAACCGCCCGGCAGCGATCTCCGGCAGATACTGCTGTTTTTGCTCCTCGGAGCCATGTCGAAGCAAGGTACCCATAATATACATTTGCGCATGGCAGACCGCCGCGTTGCCTCCTGAACGATTCAGCTCCTCTAAAATAATCGATGCCTCGGTAATGCCAAGGCCGGAACCACCATACTGCTCAGGTAACAGCACCGCGAGATAGCCCGCCTCGGTCATCGCACGCACAAAATCTTCGGGGTAGGCACGCTCTTCGTCCAGGCGACGCCAGTACTCGTTGCCAAAACGTTCACACAAACGTTTGACACCATGCCGTATCTCTTCATGCAGTTCGTTCATCACACGCCCTCGCTTCTACTCCTCAGTGCCACTCACTCAGCACAATTCGCCGCGCACCAGCGCACGAGCCAGCGCGTTGTGACGCTCAATCAACGCAGGCAACTCCACATCCACAAGCTGACGATCTTTTACGCGCACACGTCCGTTAATGACACTTAAATCTACATAAGGTGGTTGGCAGAAAACAATAGAGGCAAGGGCATCATGTACAGCGCCGCCCGCCAGATCGAGCGTATCGAGCCGGTAGCCGATGAAGTCAGCCGCCATGCCAGGAGCCAGATAACCAATATCATCGCGTCCCAGCACTGAGGCCCCCCCTCGCGTCGCCAACCAGAGAACGTCCTTCGCGGTCAACGCCGCCGGATCACCGGTGACGCGCTGCAAGAGCATGGCCTGACGCGCCTCGGCCAGCATATGCGAGCCATCATTTGAGGCTGAACCATCCACACCCAGGCCCAGGCGTACTCCAGCCTGACGCATGGCCCGCACCGGTGCAATACCCGACGCCAACCGCATGTTTGAGGTTGGACAATGCGCAACTCCCGTGCGCGTCCGACCCAAGCGTGTCACTTCGTCCACCCCAGGATGCACCATATGCGCGTGCCAGACATCCGGCCCCACCCAATCTAACTCTTCGGCCAGTTCAACCGGTGTGCGTTCGAACATCTCGGCACAATACGCCACCTCATCGCGCGTCTCCGCCAGATGCGTGTGAGAATGCACTCCATAAGCACGCGCCAGCGCGATACTCTGGCGCATCAACTCCGGCGAAACGGAAAATGGCGAGCAGGGAGCCAGCACGATACGCAGCATTGCATAGGGCCTTGCATCATGATACGTCTCTATGAGACGCTGCGAGTCACGCAAGATGTTCTGTTCCTCCTCAACCACGTGATCGGGTGGCAAACCTCCCTGCGACTCACCGACCGACATGGAACCACGCGCCGCATGAAAACGAAAGCCCATCTCCTGCGCCGCCTGTATCTGGTCATCCAGGCGCGCACCATTGGGCCAGATATAGGTATGGTCGCTGGACGTGGTGCAGCCGGAGAGCATCAGTTCCGCAATGGCAATCTTTGTACTGACATAGATCGCCTCTGCATTCATACCAGCCCAGATCGGATAGAGCGTGCGCAGCCAGTGAAACAGGTTGGCGTCTTGCGCGGCAGGCACATTGCGCGTCAACGTCTGATAAAAATGATGATGGGTATTGACCAGTCCGGGTAACACGAGCATTCCACGCGCGTCAATGACCTCATCTGCATGCTGCGGCAACTGATCCGTCGGACCAACCTGTTGAATGACATTCCCTTCGATGTAAAGCGCGCCATCCTCCCAGCGCGTGTCCTGATCGTCCATTGTCACGATCAATGTGGCATGCTGAAGCAGTAACGATGACATAGCGGAATGCTCCTCCTCACCAGAATAAATAAACAATAAGACAAACACTCTATAATAGTACCATTACAAGCAACGAGGTAGCGAGGCAAGGGATCAGCCAGAGGCACCTTTACCATGATGTAGAGATATTTCTGCCCATTATTCATTGCAGGCCCTCACGGGTATCCTGCCCTACCTTTGCTTTATGCCATACAATGCTTGCTATCCAGCAATCTTACACTTATTTTGTAATAAATAGTGAGTTTGACATTCCCACACCATAAGTGATATGCTATTCATAAATCTAGCAGACGATCAGGCAAGTCTGCATTGAAAAGGCAGGAGTATGAAATCTACAGTATCACCATTACTACACATCAGTTATGATGAATAGTTTCTAAGTATATGATGGTTATGTGATTCTTCCATAATCTTCTATCAACTAGAAAGGCATTCCTCTCATGCAATTACCAGAACTTCATACATGGCACGATGTACCCAGGTTTTATGCCTGGCTCGGTGATATGCGCGAAAAGCATCCCGTCTTTTATGATCCCGATGCAGATTGCTGGCACGTCTTTCGCTACGAGGATGTAAACCGCGTGACAACCGATTATGAACTCTTCTCCTCCGAACGACAACGGAGCAAGTTGCTTCAGACTATACCATCCCCACCCAGCCTGATCTCGATGGATCCGCCACAGCACAAACGTTACCGCAACCTGGTCTCGCCATCTTTCACGCCACGCGCACTCTCCCCACTTGCAGAGCGCATTCGCCAGATCGTACAGGAATTGCTCAACCAGGCACGCCCTGCTGGTCAGATGGATTTCGTCGCCGACTTCGCTTATCCACTGCCTACGATAGTGATTGCAGAAATGCTAGGGGTACCCACAGCGGACAGGCCCCTTTTCAAAGGTTGGGCCGACACGCTTCTTACCGGTCAACTAAATGCTCGTGATATCACCCACATGGATGAGGCCACACGTACACGAGTCCTGGAAACCAGGGCTGCCATGACCGCTTACTTCCGGCAACAGATGGCGGAACACCGTCGCCATCCTGGCAACGCGCTGCTCGACAACCTGATGCAGGCCGAGGTCGAAGGTGAAAAACTCAGTGAAGAGGAGATTATCAGCTTTAGCACTCTTCTCCTCATTGCCGGACACATCACAACTATCATGCTGCTTGGGCAATCGATCATTTGTCTCACCGAGCATCCAGAGGTACTTGAACGCCTGCGTACTCATCCATCGCTCATACCCACTATGATTGAAGAGGTGTTGCGCTACTATTCACCTGTCTGGCGTCTGCTACGCATCACAACACAAGAAGTTACTATAGGAGGGCAAACAATACCGGAAAATGCGCTGATCTTTGCCTGGCTAGCCTCGGCCAACCGTGATGAACGACAATTCCCCCAGGCCGACCGGTTTATTGCTGATCGTTCGCCCAATCACCATATCGCTTTTGGGCATGGCATCCACTTCTGCCTCGGCGCACCCCTGGCACGCCTGGAAGCCAGTATAGCGCTACCGATGATCGTCGAACAATTGCCAGAACTATGCTGCGTGCCCGATGAAATGCTGGAGCTACTCGATAGCCGCCTGTTAATGGGCGTCAAACGTTTACCAGCGACCTTCAGGCCATCGATACCCGTTCAAGAGAACCAGGTGCAGTCATCGTGCAAATAGCTATACAGGCAAGAACGGTAGCAACATACAAACCACAAAGCGATATGTTACCTTGTGGCTTGCATGTTACTACCGTTCCTCCTGCGCAACTCAATCTACCGAAGAACGTAGCAGGTGCTACTGTCGTTTTTCGCCACGTTCCATCTCTCCAACAGCCTTACTGATACCAACAGGGCTTTCATAGGTGCGATCAGGTAACTCTTGCAGCGCCTGACGAGCGTTCTCATCCGCGCCGTGCAGCTCAGCGTATTTGATAACATCCTGTTTACTTGCAGGATAGTTAAGCCCCTTAAGCAACTTCTCTACCTGAACAGGATTAATTTTTGCCATCGTTTCTTGCTCCCTTTTTTCATACTATCTGACATCACCACGCCAGTAGTCGTCATTAAGGCCACTGCAAGGCAAGACACCAATCGTATTGACCACGAATAACAATGCAAGACAGTGACAAAAAAGGGAACCACTTCTATCTTCTATCTCTACGTTCCGGCAAGCACTAAGACAAAATAGCATCACAGTAAGCTTCGCTCCGCGACCGAGATGCCTGTTCTTCCTCAAAATCACGATATAACAAACCCAGTCAAATTCCTCGCCCACGTTTCAATCTCAACCGAGATGCCCGTTCTTCCTCAACCCTAAGAAGCCGTCTCTCCGACTCGCATTCTTAGTGTTTCAATCTCAACCGAGATGCCCGTTCTTCCTCAACACACAAGAATGCGGGGAAGACGAAAGAAACCCCGTAGGTTTCAATCTCAACCGAGATGCCCGTTCTTCCTCAACACGAACTGTACGTTTGTTGCGTCGGCTCACTCAGTGTTTCAATCTCAACCGAGATGCCCGTTCTTCCTCAACCCTGTCAATCCTGACACTTTCTATTGACGAATGATGCGTTTCAATCTCAACCGAGATGCCCGTTCTTCCTCAACCTGAGTTGGGGCAAGGGACTCATTCAAGGGTTTATTGTTTCAATCTCAACCGAGATGCCCGTTCTTCCTCAACCGCTCAATCTTACGGGCCTCAAACTGCCCAAGTAGATGTTTCAATCTCAACCGAGATGCCCGTTCTTCCTCAACGCCGGCGCTTTTCATCGTAGCGGGGTTGCGGTGGGTCAGGTTTCAATCTCAACCGAGATGCCCGTTCTTCCTCAACGGAACCACCTGCCGCACCCTGCCGAAGCAAGAAAACGTTTCAATCTCAACCGAGATGCCCGTTCTTCCTCAACTCATGGATGGTTCCTCCAATTTAGCGAGCTTTAGCGGTTTCAATCTCAACCGAGATGCCCGTTCTTCCTCAACACCCACC
>DAOTVZ010000163.1:0-19753 GCA_034436045.1 Ktedonobacteraceae bacterium
CATATAAGAGATCAACGGAGTTCTTTTTAGCACGGCACCTTGACGATTGGAATACGATTCAGATAGATGTGATAGAGCTTCTGGCGGCACTGAGAAGCCGTGTCCTCGCCAGGCTGGCTCCCTGGTACATCCAGCATGATCCATCCCTGAAACCCATTCTTGAAGCACATGGATTTGATGAGGGGTATTCCACATGCATACAGGATGGTGAAAAAGATTATATGTATCGTTAGTTATATTCAATAATCTATTGCTATATTAGCATCAAATTATTTTTATCAAGTATAGGACATATAATAATATTTTATATGTAAAAATATGTATTTAATGCAAGATGAGAATGAGCAGACCCATCAGGTCGAAGCCGAGTAGTATGCACATCAGCGCAAAGAGGATCACTTGCAGGGGGAGTTGTTGGTTACACGGGCGTGCCATAGCCATCGAAGTGAGCAAACTACGCCTGTTCGTTCCGGTATGACGAGCAGGCATTCGCGGGTTGATGCCTTGTTGTATATGCCTGCGTGCTTCCTGCCTGCGGCGATTGCCGGTATAGAGCGCATTGTGTGACTGCCATCGTTCGCTGATTGCCTCCTCAAAAGAAGCATAAAGTGTTTCCTCATCCAGTACAACGTTCTCCGGTTTATAAACAGGGATAGGTAGCGTCGTATAGCTGTCCTGCATCAATGATGACATCTCAGATGCACGCAACGTGTCCGTCCTGCTATCGGCGATGCTATATTTTTGTAGTTCACTAGTGCAAGGACTTAGTGTGGCATTCATCAGTACTCCCTCCTCTACCCTATGTATTTCTTTATACGAGAGAGAATACAGGAAATTAGACATCCAGACATGGTGCTTTTGGCCTATTTCACGCTCAAAAAGACGAGGTTAAGCGAAGTTTAATGCATTTCAAGCTACCTTTAATCATCCCGTAGGGGCGTGATTGATGACGCCCTGAAAGGGGAGCGACGGGCAGGCAAGCGGGGCGTGATCAAGAAATGTTTCACCTGAACCTGGCAACGAAATCATCCCGTAGGGGCGTGATTGATCACGCCCTGTTTATTCTACTGCGCTTGTTAAGCAATTTTTGTACGTCAATCAGCTTTCAGGGCGTGATGAATCACGCCCCTACGAGGCAAGAGAACGTTCCTGGCCCCAAAAGTCCCCTTATAGCAGAGATGCTCCACGTCGGTTCGTTGTGTACATAGACTTATATTCATCTAGTTGTAGGGGGGCCCCCTGGTAGGTACCCTGTTTGTCTGTCTGTCTGTATGTAGAGGAAAGAAGAGCGTGCGAATTGTCCACCCATGGCCCGCGAAGGTCGTTATCATCCTGTTCATCATTATTTGTGTTGTGCTGCCGTCAGGCAAGGCAACTGCGGAGGTCGCCTCTACCCTGTTCGTATCGGGGAGGAGTGCCCCTCACGGTCGTCCGGCTACCCCCCCGCCGCCAGGCGATATACAGCTTGATAGCCGCATTCCAGCACAAACCATCGCGCATGATGCTGGTTTTGCCAATTTGAATACCACTTTTGGCTCGCGCTTCGATTTCACGATTGTGCCGCAGTATGCTGTGGTGCGCAGTGGAACCGATGGCGTCTTCCATGAGAACGAAGCGAGCTATATCGTTGGCGCAACCCCGGCGGGCCAGCAGAGGACCTACATTTTTCATATGGGGCAGGCCAACACGGCAGCGGGCGATACCTATGTTAGCAATGAACACTGGATTGAGGGACTGGACACCACTCGTTGGGCCGGTGATGCCAGCAATGGTCTGCACCTGATCGTGGACTTCATTGACCCCTTTCGCGGTGAGCCGGGCTGTACCGCCATTGCCGCTTGTGCCGAAGCGGTCAAGGACGATACGCTCCCTGCTTTAATTATCGGCGTCAGCTTGCAAAATTACAGTGTGCAGGCGCAATCCGGGCAATTTCTCTTTGGCAGCAATCGCCCTTTAATGACCGGACAGGGCTGTGTGGGACAGACGACGCCCGATGGTCGGGCCATCAAACTCGTTTCTTATAGCCTCTCATCAGATGTGACAGGAGGCACGCTCTTCCTGGCCGGCGATAGCCAGCATTGGCACTGCAACACCGCCGTTGGCGACCGCGCCGGGCTGGCCTGGAACTATCATCTGGGTGGTTTACAGACGGAGACGGCCTATCTCATCCTGGGCGGCTGGAATGCCAGCCAGCAGCTTTTCTATAATACACAACTCGCGGCAGGCTGCCAGAACGAGGGCCTGTACGCTTCACAGGAGTGGAGTTCGGAGAGCGATGTCGTCGATTTCGCCATCGATAATCTCACTGCACGCGATGACCTGTTAGCACAGGCGCAGACGATGGAAAACTATCTGATCGACAACAACACGCTGACGCCCGCGCAACGCTGGATTCTCGGCGACACGCTGCGCAGCTATAAGGCTAGCACGTGGCTGGTGGGACGACAGAACTGCGCTGGTGGTGGCTATGATGCCGCCGTCTATGAAGGCTCCTATGGCTTCTTGACCACCGTTGACGTTATGCATGAATACGGCTACTTCGAGATCACTCGCGTGCCCTGGTTCTTCAAGGCGGCTATGAACACCGTCTTTAACAATGCGACCAGCGATACCTATGGTTTGTATTTTCAGCATGACCAGGGCGGCGATGTGGATAGCAGTGGCAATTGCACCAATCCTGGGAAGGGCGTGCCTACTATTCGCGCGACGTGCTATGCGCCCCCGGAGGTCAGTTCCGGTGTGCCAATGCCGACGGAAGAGAACGATGATGTGGCGCTCCTGATGGCTTATTACGTCTTCGTAACCGGCGATACGACGTTTCTGCGCCAGCACATCACACAACTTGACCAGGCCATGCAGCATAATATCAATGTTGCCGACCCCACGACAGGCATCGCCATTCAGGATACACCGACAACCTACGACGCCGCCAGCGATTGCTTGCACAACGACGGCCCCGGTGCGGGCAACCAGTATTACCAGGGACTCAAAGAGGCCACCGGCTATCGTGCCACAGCCTATCTGGATAGCCTTATTCCAGGTGATACCAGCGGTGCGCAGTGGACACAGGCGGCGGCAAAGATCGAAGCGGCGATGGTGCAGGAGTATAACAGCAACGGTTTTATCCCTATTGCCAGCAACAACGCCTTCAGCAATTGCGATGGACGTACCATCGCGCTCGGTGATGGGCTGTTCTATGCTCACCTGCTCGGCCTCGATGCCAGCATGAATCAGACATTGCTGCACGATCTGGCGGCACAATTCCCCGCCGACCTTCAGGCCGATACATTGACCTCACCTGCGATGATTGCCATGACCTCGACGCGGGCCAGCGGGCCGCAGTGCAGCACTGGTCATTGCCTGCGCTACGAGTGGTTCAGCAAGGTCATTCTCGCCAGCCTGGTGGCCGATACGGTCTATACCCAGCACGGCTGCGCCAGTTGCCTGCATCTCGATATGGTAGAGGCGGCCTATCTCTACAATCAGGGCCTCATCAATGATTTCGGCGACGGCTTCCACGATGATAACAGCGATTGGGGCGGTCACGTTTACCCGCGCGGCATCATCAGTTGGGCATATTTAGGGGCCAACTATTGAGCGCCTGATAGCCGTGCCTGATACCGAACGTCTTGCGAAAGGTTGCGTCCACCTTTGAAAACTCGCTATCGTGTCTCCTGACAGGAAGGAGGGTATGATACCCACACGTCTGGTATCCGCCACTATTATAGAGCGTTGCCCCTTGTGGGGGGCAGGCCCTGGCATCAGGCGTGTGGATATCAGGAAATGCAGGGATGTTGTCTTCATGTTGGGTAAAGAGGAGATACATGATTTATTCTCTATCTGTGACTTCGGATGACTGCATTGTTAGCCTGTTGACCGTCAGGCAGCGACCGGTTACGCTGCCGTTTGTGCAAAAACATCTGACTCCCTTAACGGAGATTGCCGACTGGAGCGAGAGCTTTTTGTGTCGCCCACACCCTGATCTCGGTCGCAAAGGACCTGTCTGCGCTTTTGCGAAAAGAGCCTTGGAGAAGGGTCTGTTCTGGCTGACCGTCTGTGCGGAAGAACAGCCCATCTGCGATGAAGTTTGCGCACTCGTGCTGCGTTATCAGCAGTGGTACCGCGAGGTTGCGCCTCGCGAAGATGAGGAGGATGCCCAGTACAAGACGCTGCTCATCTTATTTCCTTACCTTCGAGATGCGATAGCGCTACCGCTACTTACAACAGTGCATAAGCTGTTGGCGCATGATTTTACGGCCAAAAATCTGCTCCTGGGACATTTTTATCCAAACAATGAACAGCCGGGCCTGTGGAGTACGACCTTTCGTCCGATGGCGGCTCCCGTTCCCTTACTGGCGATGCGGCACATCGTACAAATGGATCATGTCAATGCCGCCACCATGCATCGTGTGCTGCTGGGTATGATGGACAAGAGGTAGTAAGTGTACCGCTAGGTTGCACTTGCTATACTGGACTTACAGAGGAAACTTGCTACGTGCAGAGGCATCTCTGGCAGGTGCCTGGTCTTGCTGGCGTAGCGATGAGGAGTTCCAGTATGACATTGATGCAATGCCTGGTAGAGCCATTCTTGCCTGTCTCCGTCTCTCGTGAACTGTCCGTGTATCTGGATGAACTCTGGATACGTCATTTTGCCGATGTGCCGCGTGTTACTACTGTCAAGATCGTGTATGGCGCGGCCTGGAAGATGCGCCTGGGCTTGATTAAGCTATCGCAGGACGAGAGCCTCTCGTGTATCATGATTAACGCGCTGCTCCGTTTGCCGGAGGTGCCGGAGTACGTGCTGGTCGCAACCATTGCGCATGAGTTGGCGCATTACGCTCACGGTTTCGGTTCGCCGCTGCCGCGCCGTTATGAGCATCCCCACGCCAACAGGGTTGTGGAGCGTGAGTTAGAGAGACGGGAATTAGGTCTGTATCTCTTTTGTTGTAATCAGTGGATTGACAAGGAATGGTATGCGTTCTATGATAAACAACGTGTCTATGGGGGGACGCATATTTGCCGTTCATCACTGTAGGAGCCACACGGCTCTCCAGACCTCATCCCTCGTGGATGCCTGGATTGCGTGCCCTGAATGTCGTACCCTGCATACTTTGGTTTATGTTCCTTGACAGACGCCTGAACCTGTGGTATATTCACCATAGCTCCGAAGAAGTGTACCACTTCACACTATAGTTCCACAGGTGTTTTGTGTATACTCCTGTTGCGTATATCAAATTCCCATCATCCTGAACCAAGAAAGGAGAATGGGCGTATTCTTCCCCAAGAATACTTGTTGCCCTAGACAACGTGAATATTGCTGAGTTAGAAACGAAAACATTAGCAGAATTACGCGACATCGCTCGCGACCTCGATCTCTCCGGCTTTACTACCCTCAAGAAACAGGACCTCGTGTTCCGTCTCCTGCAAAACCACACGGAACAGCAGGGAAATATCTTCAGTGCCGGTGTATTGGAGATTGTCGAGGATGGTTTCGGCTTCCTGCGCCAGGAGCGCTTTTTGCCTGGCAACATGGATGTGTATGTGTCTCAATCCCAGATTCGCCGTTTTGGCATGCGCAATGGCGATATGATTTCTGGGCAGATCCGTCCTCCTAAGGACAATGAAAAGTACTATGGCCTGCTGCGCGTGGAGGCTATCAACGGCATGGACCCGGAGGTTGCCAAACGCCGCCCTCACTTTGATGTGCTGACGCCGATCTTCCCACGCGAGATGTTCAACCTGGAAACCGATGCCTCGAACATCTCCGGGCGTATCATCAACCTGGTGGCACCTATCGGGCGCGGACAGCGCGGCCTGATCGTTTCCCCACCAAAAGCTGGTAAAACCATGCTCCTCAAGGCCATTGCCAACTCCATCACCACCAACTACAGCGATGTCCATCTCATGATTGCCCTCATCGGCGAGCGCCCAGAAGAAGTCACCGATATGAAACGCTCCGTCAAAGCCGAGGTCATCAGTTCGACCTTCGATGAGCCAACCGAGGCTCATACCCGCGTCGCCGAGATGGTGCTGGATCGCGCCAAGCGCCTGGTGGAGTGCGGACGCGACGTGGTGGTGTTGCTCGATAGTATTACACGCCTGAGCCGCGCCTATAATCTGGCAGTGCAGCCGAGCGGGCGCACACTCTCTGGTGGTCTCGATCCGAGCGCGCTCTTCCCTCCTAAACGCTTCTTCGGTGCCGCGCGTAAGATTGAAGAAGGCGGCAGCCTGACCATCATTGCCACCGCCCTCGTCGATACCGGTAGCCGCATGGACGATGTGATCTACGAAGAGTTTAAGGGTACCGGCAACATGGAACTGGTACTGAACCGCAAGCTGGCCGAGCGCCGCGTTTTCCCCGCCATCGACATCTCCCTTTCCAGCACGCGCCGCGAGGAATTGCTGCTTGACGAAAAGACTCTGCGTGCCGTCGTCGTGATGCGACGCATGTTCTCAACGCTGGCCGATCAACGCGGTCTGGAAGCGATGGAGGCGTTGCTGCAACACATGTCCAAAACCAGTAACAACATGGAGTTCCTGGCCACACTCAACAAGAGCATCCTCTAAAGGAGCTACTATGACCATCTCAGCACCAACCTACCAGAACTTTATCGGCGGAAAGTGGCGGGACGCACACAGCGGGCAGACCTTCCCCAACTATAATCCCGCCACCGGCGAACTGCTCGGCTATTTTCCACTGTCAGACCATCATGATGTCGATGCGGCAGTGACGGCGGCACGAACGGCTTTCGCCTCGTGGCGGCTGGTTCCGGCCCCGCAGCGCGGCAAGATACTCTTTCGCGTGGGCGAGTTGCTGACGCGCCATAAAGAGGAGCTGGCGCGTACCATGACGCAAGAGATGGGCAAGATTCTCAAGGAGACGCGCGGCGACGTGCAAGAGGGCATCGATATGGCTTACTATATGGGCGGCGAGGGCCGACGGCTCTTCGGCTATAGTGTGCCCGTCGAATTACCTGATAAGAGCGGCCTCGCTATGCGCGACCCGGTTGGCGTGGTGGCTTGTATTACGCCCTGGAATTTTCCGATAGCCATCCCCACCTGGAAGATGTTTCCAGCCCTGGTTGCAGGCAATACTATCGTCTTGAAGCCTGCCGAGGATACGCCATTGAGCGCACTGCGGCTCGTTGAACTGCTCTACGAGGCCGGGTTGCCAGAGGGCGTGGTCAATATCGTCTTTGGCCCCGGTCAGCCGACCGGTGAGGCGCTTATTCATCATCCCGACGTGGCCGTTATCTCCTTCACCGGTTCCACTGAGACGGGGCGACATGTGGCGGTAGAGGCGGCGCAAGCGCTTAAGCGCGTCTCACTGGAGATGGGCGGCAAGAACGCCGTGATCGTCATGGACGATGCCGACCTGGAACTGGCGGTCGAGGGCATTGTATGGAGCGCCTATGGTACTACGGGCCAGCGCTGCACTGCCTGTAGCCGCTTAATCGTCCACGAGGCAGTGCAGGAACGCTTATTAGAGTTGCTCTTGCCACGCATCCAGGCCTTGCGTCTCGGCAACGGCCTCGACGAGCAGACCGATGTCGGGCCGATTATTAATGCGAAACAGCTTGAGAAGGTACATCGCTACACGGAGATCGGCAAGGCCGAGGGGGCTACACTGGTGACGGGCGGCGAGATCGCGCGTGAAGGTGAACTGGCGCGTGGCTTTTTCTATCGTCCTACCCTCTTTAAAGATGTACTGCCTGGCATGCGCATCGCTCAGGAAGAGATTTTTGGCCCCACGCTCTCCGTCATCACCGTAGGCTCGCTGGACGAAGCGATTGCCGTCAATAACAACACGAAGTATGGCCTCTCCAGTGCTATCTACACGCGCGACGTGAACCGCGTGCAGCGTGCCATGCGTGACCTGACCACCGGCATCGTCTATATCAACTCCGGCACAACCGGGGCGGAGATTCAATTCCCCTTCGGTGGCACACGCGGCACCGGCAACGGGCACCGCGAGGCGGGCCTGGCCGGTCTGGATGTTTTTACCGAGTGGAAGGTAGTCTACACCGATTATAGTGGTCGGTTGCAAAAAGCGCAGATTGATAATAATTAAAGCAGAGCGAGCGCGAGATATCGCCTCTACCCTACGGCGATGCCTTGCGCTCGCCTTGCCGTTCCCACCCTGTACGAGCAGCAGAAAGGCAATCTGTCCATGTATGAGGCACCGACGGAAGCGGCAGCGCAGACGCAGCAGGTGCCCCCGGAGGTCTATCGGCTTGCTATCGCGTCGAACCTGGGGCCACTACAGCATATATACTACGGGCGACGAGCGACGCTATGGTATCGCGCGACAGGGATTATCTGTCTCCTGGTGGGGGCGCTGCTCACCGCGCTCTTCTCCGATATCTCCGCCACGCTTTTTGTGGGCTGGTCGCTGGGTCAATCCATCTTTGTGCTGGTGCTGGGACTAGCCTGGATCAGTATTGGCATCTGGCTCATGATCACCTCATTTCTCAAGAGGCGACGCATCATTTTTGTCTATGTACATGGACTGATCGTGCAGCAGCGTGGAGTAGAAGCGCTGCGTTGGGAGCATATCACGAGGCTGTGGAAGAAGGTGCAGGTACAGGATACCCAGAGCAACGAGTCGGCGCACTATACCTATACTGTGCAGCGCGCGGATGGAACCCGTTTTGTCTTTGGGAACGATATACCTGCTGTGGAGGTGTTGGGGCAGCAGTTAGAGGAGCAGGTAGTGCGCCACCTGTTGCCGCTGGCGCTGACCTCGTTTCAAACTGGGGCCGCTATCTCCTTCGGCTCTTTGACGGTCAATCGGCAAGGCATTGAGACACGCAGGCAGACGCTGACGTGGCCACAGGTGAAGCACGTGTACATCGACGATGTGACGACACATTTCTATAAAAAAGGTGAGACGGCCCCGGCCATCACGCTGGCCAGTGCGCGCATTGCTAACCTGGCGGTTCTCAAGGGCCTGCTTGACTATGTGCGTCTGTCGCGTGCCAGTGCGCCGGAGGCGGCTATCGAACGCATGTATCTACTTTTTCAGGCCGGTCTGCCGCTCAAATTTGGTGTGCTTGGCATCAGCAGCGTCGGCGTGACGGTGCGTGACGAGATTCGTTTGCCCTGGACTAGCATTGCCAGTATCGCATTGGAAGGCAATGAAGTGGTGATCGAGGGCAAGGACGGTGTCCACCTGCAAAGCATCCCCCTGGAAATGATCGGCGACATCAGCGGCCTGAAGGCTCTGCTGAGCGCGCTGGCCGATTGAGCCGCGTTTGAGTAGCAGCATGGCATATACGCGGTGGCACGTCACCTATCGCATATGCCACGTACATCGGGTACACGAACGACTGTTCCGCATGGTTAAACGAACACGTATCCTCGCGTGGCAACGGGGAGCAGGCTAGCAGGAAATTTACCGCTGCCTGTGTAGCCAGGACAGCCAACTTTTAGCAAGTTTCAGGAAGCAGGCCGGGGCGCACGACGGGCAACTGGCGGTAGAGGTCTGCTCCACTATAGGGTGTGCGCCAGCTTTTCGCTTGAGCCAGGTCGCGGACAAACTCGCGCTGGAGATCGATGCCCAGCGCCTGCCATGTCAGGCTGATGGCGCGACGTGCGAAGGCGATGTTGTTGCGTGGCTCAATGCGATCCAGGTCTTCAAAGAAGAAGCCACAACTGGTAAAGCTGTACTGGTGATAATATTGGGCTTCCAGCAGGAGCAGAGTGCGCCGTTCGAGCGTGGGATCGCTGGGAGGGCCTGCATGCAGGCCGTGACGTGCCCAGAAGCTTTCTGCCGACTCCCAACCGTTGCGCAGCATCAGGTAGTCGTCACGCGCCGCCCAGGGGTCGCTGAGCGTCTCACCGGCGTACTGCTCAAAAAGCGCGTCGCCGCGTGTGGCCAGTTGTGTCAGAGCGTGGCGCAGCGCGGGTTTCCAACTGCAACTGCCCTCGGTACACTCGCAGCCATCACCCCAGCGCGCCACGCCATGCCCGCAACTCCATGCGCTGGGAGTGTGGACGCGCACGGTTTTCCTGGCCGGATGTTGTTGCAGGTAGCGTCCCAACGTGCAGATTTCAAAGCCGTTGGCCGGGGCGCTATGTCGCATTAAATGGGTCAGAAACTTATCGCGCCAGGGTTTGTGATGGCCGTAGAGTTCGCCATCAGTGGCCACAATAATCAGTTGTGGTTCGCCAAGTATGTGTTTCTTCTCAACCACGTGCATGCGCAGGTAGTGGGCCGCGAAGTCTTCCGCATTATTGGTGGTGTTCCAGTCAAAGGAGACGCCGCCGGAGAGCGGAGCATTGTAGAAGAAGACGGTAATGCTGCGTCCGTTGTGCAGCGATACCAGGTATGGTTCCGTCGGGTCAATTGCTTCGGCGGCCTGCCAGGGCGCGAGAACGGTATAGGTCACGCCGCATTGCGCCATGATGTCCAGTGTTTCAATGTCAATCGCTGTCTCGGCCAGCCACATGCCCTGCGCTTCGTGCCCGTAGCGGTGGCGAAAATCCTGGAGACCCCAGAGAATCTGCGTGCGTTTATCGCGCGCCGTTGCCAGGGGCAGGATCGTATGGTTGTATGCCTGAGCGAGCGCGTTGCCAACGCCATAGCGCTGCCAGTGGGCCTGGTCGGCGGCAATGATACGCTGATAGACGTTTGGGTGGGCCTGTTCCAGCCACTCGGCCAGCGTTGGTCCCAGGTCGAAGCTGAGCGCGTCAAAATTGCCCGCCTCGGCATTGGGTCGATAGCATTCAGCCGTGATCTTCTCATTAAAGTTGGCGAAAGGGGTAGCGCCGGGTTCGTGTGGAATCTGCCCACTGAAAGGGTCTTCGCGTGGCGGTTGATAGAAATGTCCATGCAGACAGAGGTACATAGGGCCAACAGGGTTGGATAAGACATCGTGTGAAATTTCTGGCTCAATCATCTAATCATCCTCGCCGGTATACAGTAGAATCAGCACTGTTTCTACCTGGTCGAAGCTCTTCCTTTTTCAGCATAGCTCGTCATTAAGCTACAGAAATGATAGCCCCCATCTCACGAGGAAGCGAAAGGTACAGGGACATTTCCTGGTAGTTGTACTTATTATAACGCATAATTAGATCAATTTATAGGGGTACTACAGCTTATATATCTCTGCTACGTGGCAAGGCTGGGAAGGGATGCTGCACTATGGTGGACATGAGAACAAATCGTCTCCATCAAAGCTACCGCACAAGCGCCCTCGACCAAGCGCCGCTCGATATCAAGGGACTGGAATTTGCCCGCTGGCTGGTCAAGACGGGACGACTAACAGAGCAAATTCGGAATGACACATAAGGGGATTGTATGGACGAGCCTGCAATGGAGGCCTGGTGTCCACAAGGGGTATCACTCCATGTATACGTGTTCCGCCGCATGCAAACTACCGCATGCGGCGGAACACGTATACATGGAGTGATACCCCTAGATATCAAGACGTATATCAGGCGCTTATACCGGAAGAATGGCCGCTCTGAGCGCTGAGCAAAAATTCCTCGTAGGCTTCGCGTAGCTTGGGGTAGCGCAGCAGGAAGAAGCTGGCATACTCCTGCGAGAGCGGGCGCGGCTGACGCAGCAGATGCATATTGGCCTCTTTCAGCAGGCGGTTGCCCTTTTTGCCGTTGCAGGCTTTGCACGAGGCGACCAGATTCTCCCACGTACTCTGTCCGCCACGCGAGCGCGGAATGATGTGGTCGAGTGTCAGGTCGCGGGTGCGTTTGCCGCAGTACTGGCAGGTTTCTTCGTCGCGCAGCAGGATATTTGAGCGTGTCGGCTGCAAGGCCACGCGCGGGACGCGCACGTTGGCAAGCAGTTGCACGATCACCGGGCGCTCCACCTCAAGGCGGCGCGAGCGGATGTTCTCTTCGATCAACTGACGCACGTTCTCATCGACGAAGGTCACTTTGTTTTTGGAGAGCAGCACGATGAGACGGCGCTCTGGAATTACCGAGAGAGGCTGAAATGAGGAGTTCAAGACAAGAACAGCCATGAATAACTTCCCTTCCTCTCTGTCAGAGCCAACAACAGGTGCAGACAGCGAGGAAGAAGAGGACAGCACGCAGCGTGCCATCTCAGCTTCTATCGCCACCTGCGGTGACTGAACAGATTAGCGTCTTTCCAATAGAAGCGAGAGTATCGAGCATGTCTTGCATGTCCAGGAGAAGCAGGCGCAACAGAGCCTCCTCCACTCGTACATAGGGGGCTGGTATATGGAAGTGTGCCTATGAAGAATGGAGGCACCAGCAGGCAACGTTCAGAGTTCATTGTCTGTTGGTGACGCCTCTGCATTTCCGATAACTCCTCTTGAAAATTTCCCTGTGGATGAAACTGACACGCCTGGGAATGATGTGCCATCCTGGTCGGGGTGAGAGGACTTGAACCTCCGACCTCAGCGTCCCGAACGCTGCGCGCTAGCCGACTGCGCCACACCCCGAAGTGACAACCATGCAAGTAACTCGACGCTCAAACGACGACCTACATGTGACGATTGACCATCTGCAAGCTATGTTCTGCTTTCAAAAGCATCTAACCTGCTCACCCGTAGTATAGCATACCTCTTTGTGATTTGACAAGAGCCAGTTTCCCGGTATTATTAGGTCTCTCGGTGTAGGGGCGTCATTCATGACGCCCCTACACTCATTTCCCCTGCAAGGATAGAGAGCCGTATTATTTTGTCTCTTGCGGTACTTTATCAGCCATGCTATACTGTATGCAACAAAAAAAGTGATATTGACCGATTGTTCAAAAGCAATGAAGGGGAGAGTACGTGGGGCAGGCAGGCTTCAGGGAGAGACGGTCGCCGACTGCAAGCCGCCTCGCCGAGCGCTCCACCGAAGTTCACCCCAGAGCTGGCTGCTGAATATGTAACTCGTAGGCAGCCCCGGTAGTCCCCGTTACAGGACAACATAAGCGGAATATTGCACTATTTTGTGGCTATATTCAATAAGGGTGGTACCACGGAGTTGACCGATACCTTCGTCCCTGCACCTGTTGCGTGCTTAACGCTGCGCGATGGGGAAGGCGCGAATGTGATCGGTTTTTTTGATTCGTAGGGGCGTGATGAATCACGCTCATCGACAACGGCAATCGCGTAGGGGCGTCATTCATGACGGCCTGTGAGCGGAGAGACGGTCGAGCGTGATGTGATGGATGAGGCTCATCGACAACGGCAATCGCGTAGGGGCGTCATTCATGACGCCCTGTGAGCGGAGAGACGGTCGAGCGGGGCGTGATGAATCACGCCCCTACGGGATGATACCATTGCTGGTTTCGGGTGGAAAAATTCATAATTACGCCCCTACGGGCGGAGGTGCAGCAATTATGATTGGACAACTTGAAGATGTACTGGGTCAGCTTGATTCCCTGCTGGCGCGGGCCATTGCCGAACTGGAACAGATCACCACGACGGCGGCCCTGGATGAGTGGGATGTGCGCTACCTGGGGCGCAATCGCGGCGAAATGAAGAATATCTCGGCCCTGATGCCCAGGTTGACAAAGGAAGAGCGGCCCATCGTTGGCGCGAAGATGAATGCGGTCAAGAGTGAACTGGAGCAGCGCTTGGCCGCCAAACGCGAGAGCTTGCGTCAGCGCGAACTACTGCAAACGCTAGAGAGCGAGCGCATCGACGTTACGCTGTCGGGACGCGCTCAGCCAATGGGTCATATGCACCCTATCTCGCGCACCATGTTGGAGATCGCGCAGATTTTTGTGCGCATGGGTTTCCAGATTGTGCAGGGCAGAGAGGTGGAAACTGACTACTACAACTTCCAGGCCCTGAACATTCCAGCGGATCACCCGGCGCGCGATATGCAGGATACCCTCTGGGTTGTTCCAGGCGAAATCTTGCTGCGCACACAGACTTCGCCCATGCAGATTCACGTAATGGAGCATCACAGGCCGCCGGTGCGTGTGATTGTGCCCGGCAAGGTCTTCCGCTACGAGGCCGTTGATGCCTCACACGAGGCCATGTTCCACCAGGTCGAGGGCCTGCTGGTCGATGAATACTGCACGATGGCCGATCTCAAGGGGTGCCTGCAACGCTTCGCGCAGGAGATGTTCGGTGAGGGCCGCCGCGTGCGCTTCCGAGGCAGCTACTTCCCGTTCACCGAACCGAGCGCCGAGGTGGATATCGATTGTCCATTCTGTGGCGGCAAGGGTTGTCGCACCTGCAAATATACCGGCTGGGTAGAGGTTCTCGGCTCTGGTATGGTAGACCCGCGTGTGTTGCGCCAGGTTGGCTATGACCCGGCGAAATATCGCGGTTTCGCTTTCGGCATCGGTGTAGAACGTATTGCGATGTTGAAATATGACGTCAATGAAATCCGTCTCTTCTCCGGCAATGATCTGCGTTTCCTGCGTCAATTCTAATATGAAAAATGAATGCACCCATAGGGTGTGATTGATCATGCCCTCATAGGGAAGGATGTGATAGATTTATGCGAGTGCCATTAAGCTGGCTGAAAGATTATGTTGAGATCACGATGTCGCCGGAAGAACTGGCGCATACGTTGACGATGGCCGGATTAGAAGTCGAGGCCATCGAATATATCGGCAAGGAATGGGGCGACAGGATTATTACCGCGCAGATCATCCATTTAGAGAAGGTTGAGAAGTCTGATCATCTCAGCTACACGCGCGTGATTACTGGCAGCGGCGAGTTAGGCGTGATCTGCGGTGCCCCTAATATTAAGGAAGGGGATAAGGTGCCACTGGCGCTCCCCGGCGCGAAGATTGGCGACATCACTATTGGCGAGACGAGGAAGATGGGTTATGTCTCGCAGGGCATGCTCTGCTCGCCGCGCGAGCTTGGGCTGGGCAGCGACCATAGCGGCATTTACATTCTCGACCCTGATGTGCCAATCGGGCAACGCCTGGTCGATCTCCTGGGCGATGTCGTGCTGGAGTTCTCGATCAAAGCGAATCGGGGCGACCTTTCCTCAATGATCGGCATCGCGCGCGAGGTGGCGGCCCTGACCGGCAAACCTCTGCATCTGCCAGAGATCAAGCTGCATGAACAGGGCCGACCGGCAAGTGAGATGGTGCAGGTTACGATTGAGGATAGTGACCTTTGCCCGCGTTACGCGGCGCGCGTTATCAGCGGCGTGAAACTCGGTCCGTCGCCGGGCTGGATGGGGCATCGTCTGCTGCTGGCTGGTATGCGCCCCATCAACAATATCGTCGATATTACCAACTATGTCATGCTCGAATACGGTCAGCCTCTGCACGGCTTCGATTACGACCTGGTGCGTCAACAGCATATCATTGTCCGTCGCGCTCATCCTGGTGAGACGCTAACCACGCTGGACGACGTGAAGCGTAATCTGACACCCGACATGCTGCTCATCACCGACCCGGAGGGGCCGACGGCGATTGCCGGCGTGATGGGCGGCGCAGTCAGCGAGGTCAACGACCGCACTACGCGCATCCTGCTGGAGGCGGCGAACTTCAAGGCCAGCAACGTGCGCCGCACCTCTGTCGCGCTTGGCCTGCGCACCGATGCTTCCAGCCGCTTCGAGAAAGGGCTTGATCCCGAACTCGTGCCGGTGGGTGCCAACCGCGCGGCACAGTTGATGGAGCAACTGGCAGGTGGAGTTGTCAACCCCGGCATCGTCGATGTCTACCCGCATCCGGTCAGGCCGCGTGTATTGCCCTTCTCGATAGCAGAGGTGGAGTGGCTGACGGGCATGCAAGTCACGCAGCAGGAAGCTATAGATGCGCTGCAAGCGCTCGGCTTCGGTGTAGAAGCCGACGAGGATGGTCAGAGCATGACCGTGACGGTGCCAACCTATCGCACCGATATCGAAGAGAGCGCCGATCTGGTAGAAGAGGTAATTCGTGTTATCGGCTACGATCACCTGCCCAGCACGATCCCCGATGGGCCGTTGCCAGAAGGTCAGAGCGACGGCTGGTTCGAGCGCGAGCAGGAGGTGCGCGACCTGCTGGTCGGCTCAGGACTGAACGAGATTATCACCTATGCCATGACCAGTCGTGCGCGCATGGTCAATCTGCTGGCACAACAGGACGCTGCGTCTGCCCAGGTATTGCTGCTGCCCGCCGGAACTGCCCCTGCCGCCAATAGTCAGAACGGCAACGGTTCTGAACCGGCCAGGATGGCTGCGACGGCAACAGCGCTGACTCCATTGGATGTGCGTAGCATTCCGGCGGTCGTGCTGACCAATCCACTCAGCAGCGATATGGAGGCCATGCGCCTGACGCTGATGGCGGGCCTGATGGAGACGATGCAGGAGAACAGCAAGCGCAGCCGTGTGGGCCTGCGCTTCTTCGAGATCGGGCGGCGCTACCTGCCAGCAGAGGATATACACAGCCTGCCGGATGAGCGGCGTAGCGTGGGCATTGCTATCAGCGGCCCGGCGGAGATTTCGTGGGTCGGCGAATTGGCGCGTCCGGTGGATTTCTACGATCTCAAGGGCATCATCGAGCGATTGCTGACCGGTCTGCACATCAAAAACTATCGCTTCACGCCGACGCAGCACCCGACTTTCCATCCCGGACGCTGTGCCTTGCTGGAACTGCCGCGCCACCTGCCCGATGGCACTGAGGTTCTGAGTCCGGTAGGCGTGCTGGGCGAGGTCCATCCTATCGTGCAGCAACGCTACGACCTGCCGCAGCGCGTCTATCTGTGCGAGCTGGATCTGGAGTTGCTCTACGCCGCCGTGCCAGCGCGCGTCGTCTATCAGCCCATTTCGCGTCACCAGGAGCTAACACGCGATCTGGCGATTGTCGTTGATCAGCAGGTACCCGCTCAGGATATCGAGGATGCGATCCTGGCCAGCGCCGGTGAATTGTTGCGCTCGGCGACCCTCTTCGACATCTATACCGGTGAGCAAGTGCCGGTTGGCAAGAAGAGCCTGACCTATTCGCTGGTCTTCCAGGCCCAGGATCGCACGCTCACCGATGCCGAGGCCAATGTCCTGCAAGAGAAGGTCTTACAGGCACTGAAGGAACGTTTTAACGCGGTATTGCGTTAAAAGAATCAAGATGAACACGAATGGGGTGCTATGCCGGATATCCGTATATACGGTAGCCGCGAAGCGCACCCCTACAATGAAAGACGATCATAAAACGTATCGTATCATAGTAGGGGCAATGCCTCGCGCTTGCCCTGCCTTCCCTGCTGATCGTATGTTGCCTGCCTGCCTGGCAGTCTGTTGGTCGGCTGACCATGTGCTGTTGTCGCATAGGAACTTCGTCGAAAGTGCTAGTAAAATAGTGCGAATTTGGGTACAATAGTCATAACATCTTTTTTGATTTCTATTTTATGCAGATAATCGAGGCTATGTATCATGTGGAGTAATTTAAAAATGCAACCTCTATCACAAATCAAGCCAGAGGAGCTAAAACGGCTACGCGCAGAATTGCTCCCCCCTTATAAGGTCATCTTGCATAATGACGATTATAACGAAATGGACTACGTGATCTTTGCCCTGCTTCAGGCTGTCAATTTTCTAACCGCGCGGGAGGCTACGCGCATCATGTACATCGCGCATTTTACCGGCAAGGCTATCGTGACGATCTGTCCCAAAGAAATCGCTGAGTACTACCAGGAACGCCTGATAAGCTACAATCTCACGGCAACGATTGAACCGGCATAGAGTCCGACGCTCTGGTGCAAACCCCGGTGAACTTCTATTTTCTCCATACGTATATAATTAGGAGCTAAGCAAAGGTATTCATTCCATGAAACATAAAATGTTTGTTGACTGGTTACTGTATACATAGCTTGCTGGTGGTCGTAAAAGAGATAATAACCGCTGAACGAGGGGGTAGCATGCCTGGTGTGGGTGGTAGGAAGTTGCCACTATCAGGTATAGTATTTAGAGAGAGGGAATGGATGACCTTTCCCACTTTAAGCTGATGCGTTGTATATTTCCCACATTGACGTTGGGAATTTTCGACGATAGAATCAAAAGGAAACCTGAATGGAAGGTGTGAAGTTTCGGGAATGTTCTTTTTTTTTAGAAGCAAAAGCGAGCTTCACTCAAGCAACATGATGCTGTTTTATCATACTCCATCAGGAGGAGAAAGTTATGATGCATTTATGGGGGCCTAAGACCAAAGAAGGCGCAGAAATGGGTAAGTCGGCTCTTGGTGATGTCCCCCCTGGCGATATCGCCGTCGTTGTCTGTGGTGAACAACTCGATTCGAACCTGGTTTCCATTGGCTGTTTGATGGCAAAAGGGCTTAAACGTAGAGTTCACCTTTTACACGTGATAGAAGTACCACGTTCTTTACCGCTTAACGCAACCCTTGAGAAAGAAACGAATCGTGCCGATAAAATACTGAAGTCGGCGATGGATATTGCCACCCGTATAGGGTGTGAAGCCATCCCGGAGGTGGTGCAGGCGCGCGAAGCCGGTTCGGCGATTGTCGAGGAGGCGAAAGATCATCACTGTGCGCTGATCCTCATTGGGCAACGGCGTCTGGCGTCAAAGCAACCAGATAGGAGCAAAGCCATCACCTATGTACTGGCGAATGCGCCTTGTCGGGTCTGGCTTATGCAAGACCCTAATCCGACGGCGACACCTGCGACAGCGCCGGTGTCTGCACACACAAGCGCGTAGCGGGGCTGTTTACCCGCTTTATCGCTAGCTGCGCTGGCTACAGGGCAAGACAATTGAATATTGCTGTCTTCGTTGTGCTCCCTGATACGGATGATAGGTTTCATTCGTATTGTAATGCGTACTTTATGTCTTCTTAATGCACAGGTATACAGCGCTTGATCAGGAAGAACGAGAGAATGACAATGGATGGCCCACCAGCAGCAACAGAGCAACGACAACAACGTCCTCACAGAGATTATTATACTGCTCTCTATCAGGCAGCCCTCACCATTTCATCCAGCCTTGAACTGTCACAGGTGTTGCAAAGTGTAGTAAAGAGTACTACCGAGGCCATGCAGGTCAAAGCTTGCGCCTTGCGCCTGCTCGATCCCGCCAGTGGCCAGTTGTATCTGAGCGCGGTTTATGGTTTGAGCGAGGACTACCTGGCAAAAGGGGTTGTCAGTATTACCCAGAGTGCCATCGATAGCGAGGCGTTACGAGGCCAGCCGGTGTATATCGCTGATGCCCGTACAGACCCGCGTTTCCAGTATCAGGAGGCGGCCAGAGCCGAGGGACTGGTTTCGATCTTGTGTGTTCCCTTACAGGTTCATGGTGTTGCGATTGGCGTCATGCGCGTCTATACTGACCGGCCCACAGCCTTTCTGGATGAGGATGTCAAGTTTCTTTCCATCCTTGCTCGCCTGGCCGCGCTCGCCATCGAGAATGCGCGCCTGTACGAGAACGTGAAGAATTCGTATGAGGGGCTGATGGCAGCGCTCTTAGGTACACCCGGCTCGCTCTAGCAGCTTTACGCTTTTCGTACATCGACCAGCATAAACAGGGTTTCCAGCAACTGGTAGTCTTCACTGTTGCTCAGCTGCAGATCGGTTTCGCCGAGCGGTATGATGAGCGAGCCGTCGTCCGCCACTGGTGTGGGACTGAGAATGGCGTGCGGATCACGCCCATACCAGCGTACCGGTTCGATCAGCGAGCCGAGCAGCACAGAGACACGCACGTGATGCCCACGCATGGCGACATCCAGGTCTTTCAAGTGCAGTTCAAGCTGGTTGCCATGCTGGACAATGGTGCCATTGAGGTTATGTGATTGCAACGGAATGGTAAACGTCGCTTGCGCGCCATGTTGCGGAGGCTGTAACATATCAGCGCGGCGGAAGACCTTGCCGCGTGTTTTCGTCGT
>DAOTVZ010000164.1:0-10222 GCA_034436045.1 Ktedonobacteraceae bacterium
ACGGCTTTGTCTCGGTCGGAGGCGGCAGTACGATTGACACGGGGAAGGCCGTCAATCTGTTGACTACCTATCCCGCGCCGATCATGGACTACATCAACAAGCCGATTGGTCGGGGGATGCCGGTGCCGGGTCGGCTCAAACCCCATGTCGCTATTCCCACAACGGCAGGAACGGGCAGCGAAGGTACACCGGTAGCTGTATTGGATGTACTGGACTTGAAGCTCAAGACAGGTATCTCACATGTCTATCTGCGTCCTTCGCTTGGTATTGTTGATCCAATGAACACGATTACCATGCCTGCCGCCGTCACTGCCTCTACCGGCTTTGATGTGCTGACGCATGCTCTGGAATCCTATACGGCGCGGCCTTATACCGACCGTCCGCGTTATGTCAGTCCGGCGGAGCGGCCGGCATATCAGGGGTCTAACCCTATCAGTGATCTCTGGTCAGAGCAAGCCATTCGCTATCTGGGCCAGTATATGCGCCGTGCCGTCATGAATGGGTGGGATCTTGAGGCGCGCACTTATATGTCGCTGGCGGCCTCGGCGGCAGGTGTCGGCTTTGGTACTGCCGGGGTGCATATTCCTCATGCGGCTGGCTATCCGCTGGCCGGGCGTGTGCGCGACTACCGACCTGCCGGTTATCAGACGGATCACGCGATGGTACCACATGGTATCTCTGTCGTGCTGACTGCCCCCGCCGTGTTCCGTTTCACGTATCCCACCAATCCTGCGCGTCATCTGCATGCCGCTGAGCTGCTAGGTGTGGATACAAAAGGTATGAGCTATGAAGAGGGACGCGAGGCGTTGCCGCGTGCCATTCTGCAACTCATGCGCGATTGCAACGTGCCAAATGGAGTGCAGGCCCTGGGCTACACGAAAAAGGATATTCCTGATCTCGTTGAGGGGACGATGAAACAGCAACGCTTGCTCGCTGTATGCCCGCGCGATGTCACGCCCGATCTGGTGGAAGAGATCTTTGAGCGCTCCATGACTCTCTGGTAAAATATTTCCTTTTTTAATAGATGCAGGTTCGTAGTGCGTTAATGTAGTAAATTTCCTGGTATTACAGGTTTTAAAGTGCTAATAAAAGCACAACAGTATGTCACGACGAGGAGAGAAACTGATGGCGAAACCCAGAATGAAGGTCTATATCCAGCATCATGGCAGCATGCATTGCGATCCGCAGTGGCTCTTGCTCAGCCCGCGCTATATGGCAACGCGCACGGAACCGCATAAGCCGTCCGAGTGGGTGGCCTGTCCAACCCATACCGTCGTTGTCGATCATCCAGATGGGCGCATTTTGATGGATACGACCTGCCCGCGCAACTGGGAGGAACGCTGGAAACCTACCGGCTTACAGGAGTTCTTTCCCTACGATGATGTTGCACCGGAGCAATATTTCGAGGAGCGCCTCAAGCAGCTCAAGCTCGATCCTTCCGACTTCAAATATGTCTTTCTGACGCACCTGCATTTTGACCATGCAGGCAATATTGGTGCCTTCAAGCATAGTGGAGCTGAAGTTGTCGTGAACAAGCTGGAATACAACATGGCGATGAGCATTGAGGGCATCTCGCAAGGAGCCTTCATCAAGGCCGACTATGATATGGAGGGTATCAAGTACCACCTCGTCGAGGGTGATACAGTGCTGATGGATGGCGTGACGCTGCTTGAAGTGCCTGGCCATACCTGGGGGACGATGTGTATGCAGGTAGACTTACCCAATGCCGGTACCATGATCTTCACCTCCGATGCGGTCTACCTCAAGGAGAGCTATGGCCCACCTGCGCTAGGGGCCTCGATTGTCTATGACAGCGTAGCCTGGGCCAGGTCGGTCGAAAAGATTCGCAATATTGCGAACAAGACTAATGCCACTGTCGTCTTCGGACATGACCACGGGCAGATCAAGGAACTACGCCTGGCCCCCGAAGGCTATTACGATTAATTTTCTTATAGCCTATTGACAAGCTGACTCAAAAAATTTTGAGAAGTAAGAGCCGTTTTTACTCCGGGGCAAAAACGGCTCTTTGAAAAAACCTCAAGGTGCTATAGCAGGCGCAGCACCTACATTGCGCCGCCTCTACACTGGCGGTAGCGTGTAATCAAGGCGTTGGTTGAGCTATCATGCGTTAGATTGGGGGCGGCCTCGCTCTGAAGTTCGGGGATGATGCGGTTGGCCAGTACCTTACCCAGTTCCACGCCCCACTGGTCGAACGAGTTGATGTGCCAGATGGTACCCTGTACGAAGACTTTATGCTCGTAGAGCGCAACCAGCTTGCCCAGCGCCTCCGGCGTCAGTTTCTCTAGCAGGATGGTATTGGTGGGCTTATTGCCCTCGAATGTGCGATGTGGTACCTGGAAGGCAGGTACGCCGTCTGCCGCGACCTCTTCAGCGGTTTTGCCAAAGGCCAGTGCCTCGGTCTGTGCGAAGAAATTTGCCATCAGCAGGTCGTGATGCGGCGGCAACGGATTCAGAGGCTGACAGAAGCCGATAAAATCGCACGGGATCAGCTTGGTGCCCTGGTGGATAAGCTGATAGAATGCGTGCTGACCATTAGTGCCGGGCTGGCCCCAGATGATCGGGCCGGTCTGGTAGTCTACGGTACGCCCTTCTAGATCAACGTGTTTGCCGTCGCTTTCCATATCGAGCTGTTGCAAGTAGGCGCTGAAGTGGCTGAGATAGTGGTCGTAAGGCAGGATGGCGACCGTTTCGGCATCGAAGAAGTTGTTATACCAGATGCCGATGAGGCCCAACAGCACGGGCAAGTTGCGCTCGAATGGTGCAGTACGGAAATGCTCGTCGATGGCATGGAAGCCCGCCAGCATCTCGTGGAAGCGATCAGGCCCGATGGCGATCATCAGCGAGAGGCCGATAGCCGAGTCATAGGAGTAGCGCCCGCCAACCCAGTCCCAGAAGCCAAACATGTTGGCAGTGTCGATGCCAAACTTAGCGACCTCTTTCTCATTGGTGGAGACGGCAACGAAGTGTCTGGCTACCGCGTCCTCGCTGCCCAATGCCCGCACGCACCAGTTGCGGGCCGAGTGTGCGTTGGTCAGCGTCTCAAGCGTGGTGAAGGTTTTGGATGAGATGATAAAGAGCGTCTCCGCCGGGTCGAGATCGCGCGTGGCCTCGACGAACTCGTTGCCGTCGATATTGGAGATGAAGCGGAAGGTCATGCTGCGATCACTATAGTAGCGCAACGCCTCGTAGGCCATGACGGGACCGAGGTCGGAGCCGCCAATGCCGACGTTGATGACATTGCGGATGCGCTTGCCGGTGTAGCCTTTCCACTCACCGCTGCGCACGCGGTTCGAGAAGTCGGTCATTTTATCGAGTACGGCATGAACTTCGGGCACGACGTTCTGACCATCTACGATGATAGTGGCGTCTCTGGGCGCGCGTAAGGCGACATGTAGCACGGCGCGCTGTTCGGTGACGTTAATTTTGTCTCCGCGAAACATGGCATCGATACGCTCACGCAAGCCAGACGACTCCGCCAGATTGAGCAACAGGCGGAGTGTCTCGTCGGTGATGCGATTCTTGGAGTAGTCCAGGTAGATGCCTTCAGCCTCGCAGGCGAAGCGCCGACCACGCTGGGGGTCCTGGGCGAAGAGGTCTCGCAAGTGGGCAGTTCGTATCTGCTGGTAATGCTCCTGCAGAGCCTTCCAGGCAGGGCGCTGTGTTAGTGTTGTTGTCGTCATAGACATGGTATGATAATCCTTCTTGTGACGATTTTATGCAAGCGGCTCTTAAGTGCTATTTGCTCTGCTCGCTCTTCTCCAGGTGCCCACCGAACTCAAAGCGCATAGCGGAGAGAATCTTGTTGGCGAAGTCGGCCTCGCCGCGTGAGGCAAAGCGCTCGAAGAGTGCTGCGCTTAACACGTGGGCGGGAACCCCTTCGTCGATGGCGGCTGAGAGCGTCCAGCGGCCCTCGCCGGAGTCGGAGACGCGACCATGAAACTCTTCGAGTTGTGGACTCTTGAGCATCGCGCTGGCGGTCAGGTCGAGTAGCCAGGAGCCGATGACGCTACCACGCCGCCATAGTTCGGTGATGTCGGCCAGGTTGAACTCGTACTGGTAATATTCGGGGTTCTGCAAGGGTGCAGTTTCGGCGTCGATGTCCTGCAAATGGTTGCCGATGTTGGCATGGTGCAGGATGTTCAATCCCTCGGCATAAGCCGCCATGACGCCGTACTCAATGCCATTGTGAACCATTTTGACGAAGTGACCGGCACCACTGGGGCCACAATGCAGGTAGCCCTTCTCAGCCGTGCCACCGATCTTTTCTCGACCAGGTGTGCGCGGGGCAGCTTCTACGCCGGGGGCCAGCGCGGAGAAAATAGGATCGAGGCGCTCGACAATCTCTTTTTCGCCGCCAATCATCTGACAATAGCCACGTTCGAGGCCCCAGACACCCCCGCTGGTGCCAACATCGAGGTAATGGATGCCATGCTGTTTGAGTTCAGCGGCGCGGCGAATGTCGTCGTGGTAGTAGGAGTTGCCACCATCGACAACCACATCATCGGGTGAGAGGAGTGGAACGAGAGCTTTCAGGTTGTCATCAACAGAGGCAGCAGGCACCATCAACCAGATGATGCGCGGGGTCTTGAGTTTGTTGACCAGGTCTTGCAGTGAGGATGCGCCAGCAGAGATAGAGCCGTCTTCGATACGTGATTGTACAGTAGAAGCGTGGCGCGCATAACCAATGACGCTATGTCCATGACGCAACAGGCGTTTTGCCATATTGGCCCCCATACGGCCAAGTCCAACGAGTCCGATTTCCATAACTACAGTCCTTTCTTGTGTCCCTACATGTTTTGATTGTTGTTTTGTTCACTATCTGTCACGATTGCAGACCTGCTCAGGTTTCTGATGAGGGACGGCGTCGGCCCCCCTGCTATTCTATCATTTTTTTTTAAACGGGGCTGGATGGGGTAGGGCAACAGCAAATTAAGGCGGGATAGGATTCAGGGATAATACAGAGGACTCTATAGTACGCATCTATAGAGTCCTCTGGTCTCAGGCGTTATGCAACGTTGCATTGTGCCTGTTCTGGCTTCTCAGCAGTGTCACACATGTGAGCGGAGATCATGCTGTGAATGGGGGATATGCTGGTCGATATAGCGTGAGACGTAAAATCCCACGTAGAGGCCGATAATTCCAAGAATGATCTCCATGATATTATCCACCCAGTTGTAGTGGATAAAGTTGAAGAGGACACCACCATTATTGATGCCAGGGATGAAACTGAGAATGCCCCATAAGAGGTAAACGACCCCGAAAACCTGGTTGAAGAGTCGCGATGCATCTTCTCCTACATATGCTGCCGCCAGAGCCAGGACAGCGGTAAGAGAGAAAATGATATTGCGCGAAATTGCGGTTCTGAATACTCCAAACAGGAGTGGTCCATTGGGCGCAAGAATCCAGGCGAAAACTGCCAGGACAAGAAATGTAATGCCGATCATTGCCGCGTATACCCGATTGGGCGTCCACTCAAAAAGGCGTGTACGCTCCATCATAGAAACCTCCCTGTTGTATGGTTTTTCCACTGCCTAAAGAGCTTCTATTCTCGTGAGAGCATGCTCTTCACAAGTAACACGAAGGAGGTTACAACTAAGAATACAAAAAACCGACAAATGGCAAAAAGGAAATGCTTATAAATAGAAAGAAGTTAGCAGTATTTCTTTATATAGTACAGGCAACCGTGTAGCGTTTTTGCCACTGTTGCATGCCGGTCTGTGCTTGCAAGGCGAACAGGTGAATAGTGTTTTGACATTGATAGAGCGGGAACGCCGATATGACGTTGAGGACAAAATGTGGAGGGGGCGGCACATTACTGCTATGTACGACGTAGCCGTAAAAGATATCTGCTCCATTAGTTGCTGCTTTCGTATTAGACAAAGCTGGCAGCGCGATTGTCCAGAGTTGGTGCCCGTTACTGCTTTGCAATGCCACAAGATTATTGTAAATCTGAACATAGGTGATGCCATTTATGGCGGACAGTAACTGTGAGTCCTGACTCTGATTGGGTACTGGCGTTTTTTGACCCTGGAAATGCCAGCTTTGCTGACCATCAGTGCCGCGAAAAGCGTAAACGTCGCTATTCACCAACCAGTAAAGATTGCCTTTCGTGAAAGAGATTATGTTGACCACAGTACTGGCATCTTGTTGTGGGTAGATGTTGGAATATTTTACACGCAAATCGACACTCCAGACAATTTTACCATCCTGAACTCGAATGGCATTGATCTCACTATTTGTTCCGTCTCGATCATCGGAGGTGTATAAAACGCCTGATTGTAAGCCCAGATAGTAATAAAAATAGGGATAAGGAGCGCGATTTTGCGTGATGGTCCAGAGCAGTTGTCCATCAGTGGTGCGTAGTGCCTGTATCGCTTCACCTAAAACATAGACATTCATATTATCTGTGACAATATCGTACATACCTGTGGTATTTATCTGGTCAAACCAGCGCATGGTGCCATTGTTAATAGAAAGCGCTTCAATGCCCAGTCTCCCAAGGATATATACGGAGCCGTTGTTGACAGTGTAGAAAAAACCATTACTTTGGGGAACAATGTAGTGCCAGAGCATAGTGCCGCTCTGTTCAGAAAAGGCATACAGTACCGAGGGGCCGGTGCCACCCTCCTCTGCTGAGGCAAAAAACAAAATGCCATCTTGTAGTTGTGTAGTGAATGAAAGTGGAGATGGGGTGAAGGTGTGATGCCAGAGAGGAGTATTATCGCTCAAACGTAGGGCGGCAAGTGTATCGGATTGAAGCGTGTCGTGGTGATAGGTAAAGTAGACGTATTGATCGGCATTAATCAGATACTCGTTATTGCTGAGTACGACCTGTAACGCGCCATTATGTGTATTGAAGAGGTATGTGTGATCGTCAGGAAACGCTTGTAGGACGCTGGCGGACAACGTGTTGCCATATGCTGTGAGCGCGATTGGCTCTTGACTGGTTCTTAACGGTGCGGAAGACGATAGTAAATAATGATTAAGTGTGCCGTAGAGCGCCATTAATTCAGCCTCGCGGCACACAGGAATCAGAAAAAAAATAATTAACTCAAACACAACTAAGCCGATGATCCCTCTTTTTATGCATCCTTTCATAGAAGATTTAGCATTCATAATAACACTCCTCTCAAGTATAGAAATAAGGTGGCTTGTCTGCTACAGAAGAGTGTACCGGAGGATGAACGAAGAGGTGGAGGGTCATCTGTCCTATATATGCGAGGCTTTCAATTAGCCCACTCGTCTATCGCAAAGGGGAATGTATAAGTGAAGGTATATAAAATACTGGTAGTACCTGGATTGGATGTTTTGCGCCTCCTTTCTCAGATAGACTAAAGAAGAGAAAAAGGAAAATGGCGAGAAAGCCGAGAATGATAGCGCCATGATGCCATCTGGCGCACGACGGTGTGCAATCAGTTCGCCGATGATGCCAACAAAGGCGGCAATAAGAACCTAGATGAGAAGTTGTGTCAACGATATGTGCATTAGAGACCTCCTCGCTTCTCCAATGGAGCTTATTTCGGGCTTATGAATCAAGCAACGAGAATACTACTCTTCAACACGATCAAGTGGAGTATTTGGATGAGGTCGTTTCCTTATTAATTTCATGCTGGAGCCGTCGATCAGCAGTCTAGACAAAGCCGGACTACTGTAGCATCAACTCGATGGTTGAAAGCAGGATATCCAGGTCGAGCGGTTTATAGAGGCCCGATAGGTGACGCTGCGCCAGTTCTAGCTCAGGCAGATTGGCGCTCATGAACAACACGGGTATCTGGCGGGTGACCGGTATCTCTTGTAAAAGATCATAGAATTGAATACCGTTCATTCCCGGTAAATAGTAATCGACGAGCAGCAGATCGGGTCGAATACCTGCAAGGTTGTGAAGCGCTTGTCTCGCGTCAGAAATCACAAGTGCCTTGTAGGGGGTCATCTTTTCGATCATTTCGACCAGAGTCAGGGCAATATCATGATCATCTTCCACAATGACAATCAGTTTGATCGGCTGCGTCTCTTTTTGAGCCGCTGGTTGATCTTGCATAGCATTTCTCTTCCTTCATTTCGATAGCCACCAAAAGAGAGCAATACTATTACGGCCAGGGTTGCTTCTTCGTTTCAGCGTGGTAAGATACTGGCTCTGTATGACTCAATCCATAAATTCTGTATGCTCAAGCGCCTCTTTTTTTATGGCTGGCAACCAAACGTGTGGCACCCAGATGGGGGAAGATTTCCCCCTCCAAGAAAAGCTACTGCCAGGGGTGGTACTACCACTAGCACGAGTATTACTACCAGTATGGTGATGATGAATGGTTTGGCCTGTGGGTGGCCAAAATTCAATGTCCATCCGAGTCCGAAGCGTTTTGGGACAAATAGCGCAGGATCGTCGGGATTGTTGTAGAAGAAGCCCGCAGACCAGTAATGATCATCATCGTGAAAAATGGGGCTACTGTGTTGATAATCAGCGAGTGTAGTTGTCTTTGGTCGGGAACGTTGAGGATGCCAAAAGAGGATGAAGACAGCAACAATCGCTAATCCACACATCAGTAATAGAAAGAGCCAGACGTTCATAAGCCTTCCTCTTCTAAAGTAGGACGGGATAGCACTACGATGATTCACACCGCTAAGTATATACCATCCAGCCATATCCAAATTACGGAAAAGCTCAGCCGGTGTCAAGAGTCAGGTGGGTCAGGTCAGAACTGTCACTAAAACTGTCAGCCGAACCTTGATAGGGATACAGTAGATGTACTGATTGCATGAAAGAAGGCGAGAAGCGGGTTTGCGTGCCTGCCTCTCGCCTTGATGGTGGTGGAGATGAGGGAGAGTTGAACTCATTTTGAAGGGTTTTCCCGTGTTCATCGCCGTTCATTTTGAGCGTAAAATGGGCTGATTTTGTTTCTGAGAGTGTCTCTTGATCGCTAGGAGTTTGCGGGCGTTGCTACATGGGTTGCTACATTTTTTGATGATGAGGGAGTGAAAAACAGTTCGGATAGTTTCCTGTCGCATTGTGGTTAGTTGAGAAAACACAGGTTTGTATGGTATGATTGTACTGGCTTATTGATGAAAAGAGAGGGTTCTATGTATACACAGGAAGATCGGTTGGCCGCTCTGGAACAAAAAGTAGCTGCCTTAGAGCGTCAAGTGTTTGCTCGTCAAGCTGAGCAAGGACGTGCTATCAGTGATTTGCAGCATGATCTGACTATCCTGCTTGGCTTGGCAACAAAGGAAGTAGAACTCACGAATGGGTTGCGTACAGAGGTAAGTAACCTAAAAGAAAATATGAGTGAGCGGTTTGACCAACATGATCGGCGGTTTGACCAACATGACCAGCAATTTAGTGAGATAAAAACGCTGCTGGCTCAACATACGGCCTTATTCGCTGAGATTCTTGCGCGTCTTCCTGAGAAGCCGCAGTGACCTTAGTGTAGACATATCTTTAGAGAAAAGCCCTAAGCCGATGAGGTGATGGTTAGGGCTTTTCTTTGTTTATCTTTCCTTACAAACTCCGGCAACTGGAGGGCTGCTGGGGTTTGTTTGTATAAGATGGTGACTATTCGCTTTTTGACTGGATGCAATACTGGAACGATTGGACGATTTTTGATGGATTGGGACGTCTCATGTCCAGCATATAGGCGGTTTCTGAGATGTTCCATAGCGGTGAAAAGAAGAGCTTTTTTGCTAGCAGTTCACCGTCTTCTGAAACGACTCGTCCGTATATTCTTCCAATGGTTCGCTCTGGTGCTTGTTCACACCAGTAGTCGAACAAGCTATTAAGGAGCTTTGGGAAGTGCTGCCTGTGTTCCGGTGCGACGATAACCGAGGCCACATAAAAGTTATAGGTGCCTGGCTTCTCAAAAGTCAGGATGTCTTTTTGTGGGTCAAGGTCGATGTCTCGCATTTCGCCTTTCAAGAGTTTGAAAATGGTTTCCTCTTCTAACGGTAGCATGTTGATCGCGCCCCAAAAATCGCGGCGGTCTGCCTTGTTAAAGAGGACACGGCATATATGTGGGTTCCGTTCGTACCATTTTCTGATAATGGATGGATTGCCGGTTTCATCTCCGTAAACGGTGTATTCCAAATCATACATATTGCCCATATCTGAGCTTTGTATCCAGTCGGTGGCCCCTTCCTCAAGTGGCTGGTTTTCTCGTCTGAATTTACTGCTGAGGCGTGCTATTTCGTGCGCGTCGTATTCTCCATGCTT
>DAOTVZ010000165.1:0-9994 GCA_034436045.1 Ktedonobacteraceae bacterium
ATGAAGCGGTCTATTTTTATGTTTAGGAAGGTCTTTTATGAGTTCAGCAAAGTCGGCAGAGTCCGATCTGTCTCCAGAGGCTGGCGGTACGCAAGGCCGCCTCGGTACGGGTGCGCTCACGACCTGGGATTGTATCGCACAATCGCTGGCGATTGGGCCTATCTTTTCCGCCGCTTTTGTGGCATTCCTGATCGCAGGTACAGCAGCTAGCGCTGCTCCTGTGGCTGAAATTATCGGTGCAGTGGGTGTGCTTGCACTTGGCTACGTGATCTCTCTGTATGCTCGACGTTACCAGGGTGCAGGGGCCATCTACGATTATTTGAGAAGAACCAATCCGATACTGGGCATTTTTGGTGCAGGCATCTATTTTCTGGGCGCGTTAACGCTGGATAGCGGTGGCTTTCTGGTGCTTGGATTGCTGGTCTCACAGACGCTGGGGCAGTATCTCAACCTGAATATTCCCTGGTGGCTGGGCACGATTATCATGCTGGCGATTGTCTTTGCCATCAACCACTTTGGTATCAAGCTAACCACGCGCGTGCAGCTTACGTTGACGAGTCTTTCGGTAATCCCGTTGTTGATCCTCGCTGTCGCCATTATCGTCCAGGGTGGGGCGGCGGGTAATACCTTGCAAGCCTTTAATCCGGGCGCTGTACCGGCTTCCGGCCTCTTCGGTGGTATTCTCTTTGCCATCTTGCTCTTCGTCGGTTTTGAGACTTCGGCGTCGCTGGGAGAGGAGACAGCCAACCCGCAGCGTTCTATTCCGCGCGCGGTGATCGGAACAGTGGCTCTGGCCGCCGTCTTCTTTCTCTTGATGATCTATGCCTGTGACATTGGCTATGGTCTGGCCAATACCAGCAAGTGGGCCAGTGATTCCCTGGCGCTTGACACAATGGCGAACCGTTATGTGGGGAAATGGCTGGCGGTGCTGATCGATATTGCCGTTTTTCTTGATGCCACTGCCGTCATGAGTGCCTTTATGGCGACGACGGCGCGTGGTTTCTTTGCTATCGCGCGTGCGGGCCTGCTTCCTCGACCGCTGGCTACCGTCTCCAAACGGCACAATACTCCTCTGGGCGGCAATCTGTCCGTGGCTATTGTGGCGCTGATTATCCTGGTGGTCACTGCGCTTTCACAGCTACATGTCGCCGATGCGACCGCGCAGGGGAATGTCTTCACCCAGTTTGGCATCATGAGCACCATCGGGAGCCTTCTGATTGAGCTGATTTATATTGTGCTGGCTGTTGTCGCTATCCGCTTTGTGCGTGAAGCTCCGATCTGGTGGCGTTGGATAGTGCTGGCGATTGCCATTGTGACGCCTGTTCTGGGCATTTATGGCAGCGTTGTTCCTTTCCCGCCCTTTCCCAACAGCCTGGCCGTTTATGTTGCCGTTGCCTGTGTGGTTGTTGCTGGTGTCTGGGCATTCCTCATGCCAAGCCTGCGCCCGGCGGCGGTGCAGAAGGCGCGGGAACCGTATGCCTGGGAGGGCGATACTGAATCAACCGCACTGTATTAGTGATAGAATGTGAAGGTCGGAAAGATATTTTCTGGCCTCTAGTGATGAAGGAGACAGGGCATTCCTTATAGATGTCCCGCTCTCCTTATAGTTTTTAAATTTCTGAGAAAGATGAGGGTATGTCTACAATTATTTCTGAGTCAGAACAGCTTTTGCATCCACTCGAACCCTTGACGCCGGAGGAGATTGCGCGTGCCGTTGCTTTGATCCGCCACTATCCTGAGTATCACGAGCAGGTACGTTTTGTGTATGTTAATCGAGCGGAGCCGGTGCGAGGGCGGGACGAGACGGCGCGTCTGGTTTCGGCGGTGCTGCTCGATAAAGCGCAGAACCCGGCAACGGTGATCGAGGCCGAGGTGAATCTAACGACGGGGAGCGTGAGTCGCTACGAGCGTGTGGTCGGTGTGCAGGCCAGCGTCATGTTCGAGGAGTTTCTGGCGGTCGAAGGTCTGGTGAAAGGGCATCCCGATTTCATCGCGGCCCTCAAACGGCGTGGCATTACGGAGGCGGATCTGCCGCGTGTGAATGTCGATCCCTGGTCAGCGGGCAATTATGGTGCGCCGGAGGAGGACCCACACGCGCACCGCATCCTGCGCACGACGGTTCATTATCGGATGAGCGATGATGTTGAAGAGAATTCCTATGCTCACCCCATTGAGGGACTCCACGCAATCGTCGATATGGGAACGATGCAGGTTCTGCGGGTGGACGATTTCGGTGCGGTGCCTATCCCTCAGCAATTCGGGAATTATCTGCCGAAAGATGTGGAGCCGCTGCGTTCTGATCTCAAACCTATCTCGATTACGCAGCCGGAGGGTACCAGTTTCCGCGTTGAGGGACATCATGTCTTCTGGCAAAACTGGGATTTCTGGGTGGACTACGCGCCGCGTGAGGGGCTTATTCTGCGCGAGATTTACTATACGCACAAAGGGGAGCGCCGCCCGATTCTGCATCGGGCCGCACTAGCGGAAATGGTGGTTCCTTATGGAGACACGAACCCCAGCCATGCCAAGCAAAATGCCTTTGATGTTGGTGAGTATGGTGTGGGCTGGCTGGGCAACTCCCTGGAGCTGGGTTGCGACTGCCTGGGTAACATCTACTATTTTGATGCGCATATGACCGATAATGCCGGTGAGGTGCAAACGCTGAAGAATGTTGTGTGCATGCACGAAGAAGATGATAGTATTCTTTGGAAGCATACAAACTATCGCACCGGTCATGGCGAGACACGCCGCATGCGCAAACTCATCGTCTCCTTCTGGGCTACTGTTGGCATCTATGATTACGGCTTCTACTGGTCTTTCTACCTGGACGGGAGCATCGAACTGGAGACGAAGCTAACCGGCATTATGAATATCGGCGCGGTTGAACCAGGCGTACAGCCGCGTTATGGCGAGCTGGTCGCTCCCGGTCTCTATGCGCCGAATCACCAGCATTTCTTCTGCTTCCGGCTCGACCCGATGATTGATGGGGAACACAACGCCGTTGAAGAATTAAACACGGTAAGTATTCCAATGGGAGTGGAGAATCCTTTGGGCAATGCGTTTGAGGTGACACGCACGCGCCTGCGCACGGAACAGGAGGCGCAGCGTGATCTAGAAGATCGATCTTCACGAAGCTGGCGTATTATTAATCCCTCGGTCATCAATCCGATCACCGGCTATCCGGTAGGCTTTGAGCTAATGCCGACAAGCAAAAACGTTTTGCCTTTTGCCCATCCAGATTCCAGCTACCTGAAACGAGCTGGTTTCACCCGCCACCACCTGTGGGTGACACCCTACACACCGGAGGAGCGCTATCCGGCGGGTACATATCCGAATCAGAATCCTGGCGGTGATGGTCTGCCACGCTGGACGGCGGCGAATCGCCCGGTCGATAATACAAGCATTGTCGTCTGGTATCTTGTTGGCGTGCATCACCCTGCGCGTATTGAGGAATGGCCGGTAATGCCACGCGCGAAGTATGGGTTCATGCTGCGTCCGCATGGTTTCTTCACAGCCAATCCCGCCCTGGATGTTCCACCACCTCCCCCCTCTGAGCATGGCGACTGCTGTGCGACGGAACATACACATGAGTAAAGACGTAACTTATAACCGTATATATAACCGTATGTAGGTATGGCCCTGCCAGGGGCGCGGCCTGGAAGACCACATCCCTGGTGAGGGCTATACCTCGTTTGCCCTGTTTTCCCTGCTCATAATTCACAGCCCCTGGCAAGGGAGCAGAAAAGCCTTGCACCGATGGGTCTTTTCTTGTATACTCACGTTGCATCCCTGGAGCAAGGGGAGGGTGCTTCCTCGATTGGGTAGGAGTACGTTATGGGTACACCAGGCAGAAAGCCGGAGAGAACGTCCTCGGTCTCAGCAGGAACAGGACACGATGACGTGGATCGACAGGATTTTCAGGTGTTTTACCAGGAGCATTTCGCTCTGATCTACCGCTACGTCTATAGCAAAGTCGGCAATCGCGAAGAGGCTGAAGACCTGGTATCACAAATATTTCTTAAAGCAGTGCGCAGCATAGATAAAGAGCGAAGCTGGCAGAGTATGCAGCAGTGGCTCTTTCAAGTGGCACGCACGACCATCGCTGATTACTGGCGTGTCCATTATCGCCTCACAGTTAGCTCGCTCGACGAGTTGCTTGAGGCGGGGTGGCAAGGCCCGGCAGATGAAGAAACTGCTGTTATGAACAGCAGGCCGGAAGAACTGGTTGAACGTATTCTTCAGTTGTTACCTGAACAGTACCGGGAAGTGTTGACATACCGGTTTCTGCTCAATCTCTCGATTCGTGATACTGCTCAGCGGATGGGTCTGACAGAAACCCATGTGAAAGTACTTCAGTTCCGCGCGCTCAAACGCGCCGCTGCTCTGGAAGCAATCGCTTCGGGCGAGCGAGGGGAGAGACGCCATGCCAGATGAAGATCAGGATCGATTTGAGGATTATCAGGAGCTAGAACGCTTTATTGAGCAACTCCAGGAAGACCACGCGACTCATCCACCAGCCGGATTGACACCCGAACAGGCTCGTGTCTATCAGATGGCGGCGCTTTTCCGCTCCGCTGCTCCTGACGCCGCCGAACCGCACCCAGAATTTGCTGAGGAACTGTATACTCGCCTCGAACAAGAGCTGCACCAGTTGCAAGAACACAGGCCGGAGCAATCAAGGCACCTTGTTCTTCCCTGGAAGAAACGAGAAGGAAGAGCCAGAAAGGGAGGCATGCCCACGTCACTGGCGGTTTCGCGTCGATCACTGATTGCCGGTGGTGCTGCTGTGGCTGCCTCGCTGGTGGCGGGAGCAGCCATCGAACACGAAATTGAGCATAGTGCGGCGAACAAACCGGCAGCATCAACTGCTTCGCAATGGCAAGAGCAACTCATCTCAGCCGATCAACCGACGACCTGGCTATTTGTGACCACTTTGGCTGAACTGGGCGACAAAGCTGTGCGTTTTGCTACTGATACTATCGTAGGCTACGTTATTCGAGATAATAGCGTTCAAAACAGCCGCTACGGGGGTGAGGAAAGCCACGTTATTGCTCTTTCCGCTGCCTGCACACACATGGGCTGTCTCCTTCAGTGGCAAGCATCCGCACGTACATTCCGTTGCCCCTGTCATGGCGGCCTTTTCACCGAAAAAGGAGAGCCTGATCCCCAGTCTCCCCTGCGCTATCTTACCTCGTTGCCACGTTTGCAGACAAAGGTTGAAAACGGCAACGTGTATGTCCAGGTGCCTGCTGGCACTCACTAACCCCTTCTCGGCGATTCCGGTAAACGAACCTTTCATCATGTCTGACAGCTTTTTATTCCCATCATATTTTCAAAAGCGATGAAGACTGGGTGTCTGTTCCTGACCTGGGAGCCGGAGGTAATATCCAAGAAGTAGGAGACCGACGAGTGCTGGTACGGCTGGCACGAGAGTGCGCCAGTTGAGCAGTGAGAATTCGGTGGTGGCATAGGCAGCGCTGATGTACGTGGTTGCGCGTTGACCGGAAGCGGTATAAGTCTGGAGAGCCAGAATCTGTCTGGGTGTGCCACCTTTGTAATAAATGTCAACCAGTGTGCCGAAGGACAGGTGTGAGGGTAGAGTAGGCGTGAAGGCGCGTGGATTAGCAATATAGACATCATTGCTGTTAATGAGTTGAATCAAGATCACATCATTGCCTCCACCAAGCGCATGCTCGGCGGCGACCTGAATATGCCCTGATGTTTTTGGGAGAGGTGCGCTCACGGGATGGAGTACCCAGAAAAGCGCAATGCCTAACATGATGAGCCAGAGGCCCAACCAGAGCATGTACCGTGATCGTTTCATCAACTACATTCCCAATGCCCTATGATAAAGGCGAACAGAATGGCAATTCCGCATGACTATTATTTCATACTAAGCGGCAATTGACAAGGAAGCGTAACAAAACAATGATAAAATGGCTATGGGCATCCCGGTGTAGGAATGCGGTTTAACCACATCTATCGTGCGATGTATCGCCTGTAACCGTATTATCATACATATCCGCAAAATCATGGAAAACTAACCGTATTTGGAAATGTAGCGTGAACGGTGAATAGGCAATACATCGGGCGGTGTGCGTGATAAACCAGATTCCTACAGAATTACCAGACTCAGGCCATATTGCGCAATTCACGCTTCAGGATTTTGCCGGTGGCGTTCTTCGGTAAGGGTTGATCAATGAAGCGGATGATGCGTGGGTACTTATAACCGGCGAGGCGTGCCTTGCAGTATCCACGAATCTCCTCTTCGGTTGCAGTCGCACCGGGCTTGAGATAGATGATGGCTTTGACCTCTTCACCCAGTTGCGGGTCAGGGACGCCGATGACGGCGGCCTCGGCAATGGCGGGATGGGCGTACAGCACCTCTTCGAGTTCACGTGGGTAGACATTGAAGCCGCCACGAATAATCATATCTTTCTTGCGATCCACGATAGAGAAGTAGCCATCCTCGTCCATTTTACCAATGTCACCAGTGTGGAACCAGCCGTTATGGATGGCCTCGGCGGTGGCTTCCGGGCGCTTGTAGTAGCCCTTCATGATATTGTGACCGCGAATGACAATTTCACCGATCTCACCAACTGGCAGATCGTGATCCTGGTCATCGACAATTTTCATCTCGATGCCCCAGATAGGAATGCCGACCGTGCCGGGCTTCGCAGGCTTGTATAGCACGTTTGAGGAGGCGACGGGTGACGTTTCTGAGAGGCCATAGCCCTCAAGAATGGTGATGCCGAACTCGCGCTTCCAGGCTTCCAGAATCTCGACCGGTAGCGACGCGCCACCACTATTGCAGAAGCGCAGACTGGAAAGATCATATTTCTTGCGCTCCGGGTGGTTGAGCATATAGATATACATAGTGGGAACACCGGAGAAGGTGGTCACATGATCGCGTTGGATGATCTCAAAGGCTTTCAACGGGTCGAAACGCGGCATCAGTGTCATCGTTGCGCCGACTGTGACCGCTACGCCCATGACTGCGCTCAGGCCAAAGGAATGGAAGAGGGGCAAGGCGACCAGGGCCACATCATCGGGGAGCCATTCGATACCGAGCGTGGTGGCTGCAATACGTGCGTTGAAGAGCAGATTGAAGTGAGTCAGTTCAGCCCCTTTAGGCTGCCCGGTGGTGCCACTGGTATAGATAATGACGGCAGTGTCATCCGGCATGGTGGCGACCATCTCAAACTTCGGCGAGGTATCAGCCAGGAAAGCGTCAAAACGAAGCGCGCCTTCTACGTCGGGCAGTGCGGTTGAGCCGGGTGCGTTGATTATCACCAGCTTCTTACAGGTGGGTGTTTGCTGGTAGCCCGCGACGGCATCGGCGACGAAGCCTTCCCAGGCAATCAGCATCACGGAGTCGCTGTCTTGCAGATGATAGGCTATTTCCGGCCCACGCAATAGAACGTTCAGGGGAACGACGACTGCACCCGTTTTGAGGATACCGAAGTAGCACATCAAAAATTGTGGAATATTAGGAATGAGGATGGCGACCTTTTGATCGCGCTCGATCCCCGCTCTAACCAGTGCATTGGCGACCTTATTCGAGGCAGCGTTGAGTTCGCCATAAGTCATCTTGAAGTTTTCAAAGATGATGGCGGTATGGCCGGGATCTTTTTTGGCACTTTCTGTAAGCATCGTTGCTAAGTTAAGACTCATAATGGCTGTGTCCTTCCTCTGGCATGTACACCTTAGAATTAAAGTGATACGGGTCATCCATATTATAAACTAAAAGGGAAGCGGACTGTGTTGTCTATGCTATAATGATACGGTTCATGTGCGTTATTGTACCTGTTCCAGTAGACTAAGCAGGAGTATAGAAAAAATGGCTGCAATTCAAGAACTGGCCACGATGTTACTCAGTATGGATGTCATTGACCTCTCTCCGTTGTTCTATACGAACATGCCGCACTGGCAGAGTCACCCGGATATGATGATCGTGGAAGATGCGCGCAATTTTCGCCAGAATGGCTATTTTTTGCAGACGCTAATCTTGCCGGAGCATTGCGGCTGTCACGTCGATGCGCCTGCGCATGCGTTGCCCGACCGGCCCGAACAGACGATTGAGACATTTCCCCCTGACATGCTGATGGGCATTGCTAAGAAAATAGATCTTTCCCAGGAAAACTACGCGCCGGGCGACATGGTGCCGCTCAGCAAGGTGCAAGAGGTGATGCAACGCACGGGGATCACGATAGAGAAGAACGATATTGTCATCTTTGACTTTGGCTGGGATAAGTACCTGGTAGACGTGGAGCAGAAGCCGCCGCACGAACGCAACTGGTGGGGGCAGAATGAACCCGGACTGGATAAGGATACCTGCCGCTATCTCTATGAATGTGGCGTCAAGGCGGTTGGATCCGATACGGCGGCCTGTGATATGGCCCAGGTCAATGGCGAGCGCAAGGGAGGCTACGGTCACGGCATCTATTTCCTGCCCAACGGCATCTTCATCATCGAGGGCCTCTATGGCCTGGCGAAAGTGCCGACGACCTTCTATTTCATAGCCTTGCCGCTCAAGATCAAAGGCGGCTCCGGCTCACCCCTGCGCCCGATTGCGCTGGTGCCCAGGTCATAACAGATGTCGCATATGTGACATAACAGAATTTCTTATAGTCAGAAAGGATAGGCGTTCATGAGCAACAGTCCCGATGTTCCCAGCTTTGCCCAGGATATCAAACCGTTATTTCGTGATATTGACCGTTCTTCAATGGATTTTGTGTTTGACCTCTGGGATTATCAGGAGGTCAAAGATCACGCTCAAGACATTCTCGAACGTGTCTCTGATGGCACTATGCCGTGTGACGAACAATGGCCACAGGAGCGCATCGAACTCTTTCGGCGCTGGATAGAGACAGGTATGTCGGCGTAGGTACCGTCAATGAGTGAGCAGAAAAACATTTCTCATGCTGTTCCACCGGGGAAGGTTTACCTGGTGGGCGCTGGCCCCGGCGACCCCGAACTGATAACGGTAAAGGGATTGAATATGCTACGCCGGGCCGACGTGGTTATTTATGATAATCTTGTCAATCCCGTTTTGCTTGATGAAATAAGGGCGGATGCGGAAAAAATATATGTTGGAAAGGTGGCGGGGCGACATACGCTACGTCAGGAGGGTATCAATCGGCTACTCATTCAGTATGCGCGTGCCGGTAAGCTTGTGGTGCGCCTCAAGGGAGGAGATCCCTTTGTTTTCGGGCGCGGCGGAGAGGAGGCTGAAGCGCTGGTAGAGAATGGGATTGCCTGGGAGGTGATCCCTGGTGTCACCTCTGCCGTCGCCGTTCCCGCCTATGCCGGTATTCCGGTGACGCACCGCGAATATGCTGCCGCTTTTACCGTGATTACCGGCCATGAAGCCTCAGAGAAAGAAGAATCGTCCTTCGATTGGGAGGCCATTGCACGCCTGAACGGCACTCTGATTGTGTTAATGGGCATGACCAGATTGCCGCAAATTGTGCGTTTGTTGCTGTGTCATGGCAGAGCGACCAGCACGCCGGTGGCAGTCATTCGTTGGGGCAGTATGCCCATGCAACAGAGCGTGATCGGAACCCTGGAGACGATTGCAGAGCAGGTGCAGCAGGCGCGCCTGCAACCCCCGGCGCTGATCATTATCGGCGATGTGGTCAGGCTGAGTGAGCGTCTACGCTGGTTTGCTGAGGCTGCACCGGAAATGCTGCAAGCGGATGATTTGTCTGACGAGTGAGAGATGATATGACAGCGATTTACCGATGAGTTTTACGTCCGGGAGACTTATACAGAAGTACCTATGCTACAAGTCAAGAGGGTTGCGGCCCTCCCAGGTGCCGGAAGAGGCGATGGGACGGAAGCGCGCGAAGAGTTCTTCTTTGTACCAGCGCTCACTTCGGGTGCGACGAATAACCTCGGCGTGAGGTGTGGAGCTATAGGCGAAAGAGGTTATGGCGGGCAAGGTACGCCAGACACTGAGAGTAGCCTGGTAGATGAGCGGGGCCTCACCGAT
>DAOTVZ010000166.1:0-27298 GCA_034436045.1 Ktedonobacteraceae bacterium
ATGGGGGAAGATACACAGTGCCGTCAGGGAATCCAGGCAGTTCAGCATGATACTTCGTCACAAAAGCCGTCTCCAATTGCGTCCGCACGCTCAACAATTGATCGGCCAGCGCGGCCAGTTGCGCCACCGGCAATGGCTGCTCAGCGGGAATGGGAACACGGTTGAGATCGTCGCGCCCCACATGATTATTGGTGGAGAAAAGATTGATCAGGTAAACTAGCGTTTTGCTCGTAATCAGCGTCAGCAACGCCTTACCAGTTTCAACAGCTATACCTTCTTTCAACACCAGACGCCACAGTTCGTGGGTAAAAACCAGTGGAAAATGCTGATCGCGCTCAAACCAGGTAGCAGTAAGCCTCTCGCGTGTATTTAAGCGCGCCACCTCACGCAGAGCAATACCAACCTCTTTACCACTCGTCCGCTTAATCTGTTCCAGTACTTGAGAGGTACGTAACACATCACTCGATACCCCTTCGCTGCTTTCGTTACTGAGCGGTCTGGCCCAGTCGGATGGCACTGCAGGTAAAGGTGCAAAAGAATGGATATCCTCACCTTTGTAGAGCGCGACACAACCACTTGCAGTGCTGCCGTTTTCCACTCTCAGAGGATTGACAAGAGTGGCGTTGACATCACCTTGCTTACACTCAAACACCTCGTCCAGAATGCTTGCGAGTCGCGCATTCAAATTGTCGCTGATACTCCTGACATACCGCCAGACATCCAGGTCTATCTGCCGATTGGTCACAAGCCAGTTGCCATGCCACATGCCATTTTCCGGCACAGCGTCAATGACATTGCCGAGGGCTGTGCGGAACTGGCTGGCGCGAGCCTCAGCGATGGTCAGCCCACCACTAACCATAATCTCATTAGTGGGCTGCGAACGGCTCACGCGCAGAATGCCGACCGCCTGATCAACGCCAGGGAAGAGGATATCGCCACGATAGAAACGCACGACCGCATCAGGGCTGAATGGCGGCGTCTTGAGCAAGCGACGAGCTGCACTGGCGCTCCTATCGCCGAAAATCGTCAAAGGCATAATGAAGATCATACGCCCATAGTCGGCCAGATAGTACATGCCCAGGCGCAGGAAAAGCAGATAGAGATTGGTGTCGCCAGACAGCATGGCACGATAAAATTCCGCGTTGCGATAACGATTGACGTTCATCTCTTCCTGCTTGCTGCTGACGTAGGGTGGGTTGGAGATGATATAGAAAAAGCCGTCGGCATATTCATCCAGTCTGGCCTTGATAGGATGGGCCTCGTCTACCAGGCGATCACTGAGGCGGTCTGGCACCAGCGCTGCCTGCGCAATCGTCGCCTGCACATCGCTGTCCAGTACCTCGCGCGGCAGGTCAAGACTATCGGCATTATAGATGCGGAATCGTTCGATAGCGTAATTGATACCGGCATCGCGCAGCACAATCAGGTCATCGAGGCCCTGCACGAGCAGATTCATCTCGGCCAGATAGCAGGCGAAGGGATTGAGTTCCATGCCAAAGAAGAGGCCGGTCAAATCATCCAGGTAGCGTTGCGCCATCTCCCGGCGCAAGGCCGCATTGGCAACCAACTGTTCCTCAGTCATTAAACCATGCAGATTACAGAAATATGCCACCAGCGCGGCACGATAGCGGCGGGCGGCATGCACAAGAAAACTGCCACTGCCACAGGCCGGGTCAAAGATGCGCCGTCCGATGATCTGTGGCCCGTTGTACTCTAGCGTATCCAGCATGTAATCAACCACGTCCTGGCGTGTCAAGAAATGCCCCTTGCGGTTGCGCGCGTTGCGGTCGATATATTCTTCATATGTGAAACCGATGATGTCGCTGGTGATATGCTGGAAGTTATAGCGACACAAAAACTCCAGCGCCTCAACCATCAGAAAATCGTCGGGTGCGAACCAGTCGAAGACGGCTTGATGGAAGAAATGCATGTAGTAATGGCTGGCTTTGAGCGCCAGAATGTGGCTGTAGGTATCGCTGATGATACCGATGCCGTCCAGTTCGGCAAAGTGCCGCCGCACATAGCCGCTCCAATCCAGAAAGCCGCCATTGCTGGCGAGGCGCGGACGCAGGATGCCTTTATCCTCCAGTACGCGCACAAGTAGAAGGCGCACAAAGAAGACATAGGCCACCTGCTCGGCGAAAACCTCCGGCAGCACATCTTCTTTGTCGCTCTGCCTCTCGCTCCAGATCTGATAAGCATCGGCAATTCTGACCGGCTCTAGCGACTCGAAACGCATGGTGAGCAATGCATTGTTGATGCGCAGGGCGCGCGTCAGCCACGCTTCAAAATTTGTGCGCAGCGAAGCGGTGAGTCGTCCAACGCCGACCGTGCCGACGCGCTTAAACACCTCTTCAACGCGCTTGATCGCCAGTGGCTCCATGTCGCCCAGACGCGGCGTCAGTTGGTCGATGGCCTCACTCATGGCGCGACTGATAACATCCAGCCTGCTATTGCCAAACTGAATTTTGCTGATAAACTCATCGCGCGCACGCTGCCACTCCTGGCGCAGATCAGCCTCTTCGCGCACAACGCGCTCACGGATAGCGATAGCCTCCTGCACACGAGCCAGGGCCGCCAGGCGCAGATGATCTAATAGACCGCGACTACCGTTGATAAAGTGCTGCGTCGTCTGTGGATCGTCGAACGTGCGCGCTTGCTGCAAAAATACCTCTTCCGCCACGCTGATGCGCTCTAGCAGGTCGGTGAGACGGGTAAAACGTTCTTTGCTGAAGAGAAGCTGGAAGAGAGCAAGCTGTGTGGCCTGGGCCGCAAGCTGAGCCGGATCGGAAGGTGCCGCGCCAAAAAGCTGCTCGATATTGACATCTGCCAGTATTTCGTAATTCAGCGTTTCGCCCGTTATGAAGCGCAGAGCCAGGATACGGCGCATATTGCACCAGACAGCATAGCCAGCCGTGCCCAGGCAATAATGATGCATCTGCTCCAGGTGCTTGCGTTCCAGGTCGAGCGTGCTGTTCTTGTCCTCCCAGATAAAAGCTACCGCGACGCCGCCATGTACAATATAGTCGGGACGATGCACTGACTTCTGACCAGCTTGCGGCTGATTATAATTCCAATCCGCCTCCACAAAGCCGAGCCATGCAATGACAGCACGTGCGAAGCGTTGATCTACCGCATCTGCCTCATCGCCGCTGCGCCGCGCCGTCGGCAAGGCCAGATAGGTTTGATAGTTGAAACTGCGACCATCGACGACAATCTGAAATCGTTCGATCACCGTGGCGCGAAACTGCTCTACAATATTGAGCGGTGCGGCATTTCCATTGCGCCCCGTTTGCGCGCGACCGTTCTGAACCATAGACCTGCGACAACCCTTCTCCCAAAATATAGGTGGGCTAAGTGTAGCGCATGATGGCCTGGGTGACAAGAGGTTAATTTTTTGCAGAGAAGAGGGAGGGGTGTGAACCCTCCCTCGGCACAGTCTCCAACGCCACAGGAGCGGAGACTCTTAGTGCTACCATGTATCATGGATGCAGCGCTGCATCAGAGGCACGGTAACAAGACAGATGCTATTTGACCTTGACGGCAATCTTGACGGGTTTAGCTTGCTCGATTTTGGGTACCTTGAGCATCAGCATACCATGCTCATAGGTGGCCTCAATCTTGCCGGAATCAATACTGGTCGGGAAGGTAATGGTGCGACTCATCTCACCTTCATAGCGTTCACGGCGTATATACGCGCCCTTCTCGCTTTTCCGCTCCTCTTTTTGCCTGACCTGAATGGTCAGCGTGTCGGTTCCAGCCGTGATCTGGAAATCCTCTGGCTTGCAGCCAGGCAAAGCTGCCTCTACAATGTACTGTTGCCCATCCTGTGTCTCATAGACATCCAATGGGAAGGTTCGGCCAGTAAAGAGTTCGAGACGTGGGCTGATCACGCTCTCTTCAAACAACCGATTCATCGCCTCCCGTAGTGGCATGAAGACCTCAAACGGATCACGCGGGACAATCGACATACCTCGTTCCTCCTCTGTAACAGCAAAAGCTTTTTCGTCGGGATCACTCGGCTTCCCACATCGCCCGCTAAAGCAACGCTGTTTTAGCAGGTTGATGGGAGGTCTATCCCTTATCCATAGCTAAGTATAAACCAGCTTGCTAACGAGACGATCACAAAAAGCCTATATATCCTCACGAAGAGGACACGAAACCCCTCTCGTTCCGGTTGCAATGTTTCATTCAGACCACACTACACGGCACCAACCATACACACTGATATGGCGTTAGATGCAATGGCTGCTCCGCACTAAAACGCTGCCCGCTAATCTGGTCAACGAAGTGATAGCCCGCTCCGTAGACACGTAACTGGTTCTCGTCCATCTCCTGGGGATGACAGGAGAAATTCGCCACGACAAAGAGACGCTGGCTGTCACCATGCCGTAGATAGGCAAAGAGATGGCCATTACCGGTATCAATGAACTCCGTATCACCATCGTAGATCGCCGTCTGCTGTTTACGCAACGCGATCAGCCGTGTCAACTCGGCGAAGATACGACCGTGCGGGGAGCCAGGATCACGGCGTACCTGCTCCTGCCAGGCCCAATCAGTCTTCGGGCGATGAACCCAGCGGCTATCGCCTGCTTTATATGGATCGGAGACAAACGAGTAATCGTTCAGCGTGCCTACCTCGTCTCCCAGATAGAGCAGAGGAATACCCCCGATGCTGAGAATGATGCTGTACAGCAGCAGGATACGCCGCACCGCCAGCTCGATCAGTTGCGCATCGCCGGACTGCATTGCCTGCTCCAGCCCTGCCAGCGAAGCCATCGTTCCAGAAATACGAGCATCACCGGTATCTGGATTCTCCTGGAATGGCAAACCACGCGCAAAAGAGCCGGGAAAACGTCCAATATAGAACTGGTTGAGAAATTTACGATGACCAACCGGATCGATCCACTCCCAGCGGGCATCATTGTCATCAAACGTCCAACCAATATCGTCGTGTGAACGCAGATAGTTCACCCAGGCCGTTCCGGGCGGCAAGCGAAAACGGTGACGCATTGAGTGATCGAGCAGCTTGACCTCGGTTGTTGCCAGCGACTCCCACAGCAGTGCCATCAGCAGTGGATTATAGCTTATCTGGCATTCCTGGTCACTGATATAGCTCATTACATCGTCCGGGTGAACAATGGCCTCGGATTTGAACAGCATGGCGGGTGCGGCAATACGCGCGAGCGCGTTGAAAGCCTGAATAATCTGGTGCGCTTCCGGTTGATTTTCGCAACTGGTACCCATGCGTTTCCAGATGAAGGCCACTGCGTCAAGCCTGAGTATCTCTACCCCGGCATTGGCAATAAACAGCATCTCCTCGGCCATGGCCCGGAAAACCGCCGGATTGGAGTAATTCAAATCCCACTGGAAGCTGTTGAAAGTTGTCCAGACCCACTTGTGCATATCGTCGCGCCAGGTGAAGCTACCCCGCCGTATCGTGGGGAAGATTTCGCGCAAGGTGCGTTCGTAGGCATCGGGCATGGTGCGGTCGGGGAAGAGAAAATAAAACTGCTCGTATTCGGGGTCGCCTGCCTGAGCGCGGCGCGCCCACTCGTGCTCGTCGGAGGTATGGTTGAAAACGAAGTCAAGCACCAGGCTGATTCCGTGTTCCTGAAATTCGCGTGCCAGTTCGCTCAGTTCCTCCATCGTACCAAGTTTAGGATTAACGAGCCGATAGTTGCTGACCGCGTAGCCACCGTCGCTATTACCCTCCGGTGACTCAAACAGCGGCATCAGATGCAGGTAGGTAAGGCCCAACTTTTTGAAATAGGGCAAACGGCCACGCAAATTCTTGAGTGTTCCGGCGAACAGATCAACGTAACACATCGCTCCTATCATCTGCTGCGACTGGAACCATGTGGGCGTGGCTTCGCGCCGTGCGTCCAGGCGTTTCAACCAGTCCGGTCGCGCGAACCAACTGCGCGCAGCGGCACGCAGGAGTTCCTCCAGATGATAAAAAAAGTCATATTGATGCCCGTAAAGCCCCAACAAAAGACCGAAGAGCCGTTCCCATTCACGCCGTAAGCGCATCTCAAATACCCGCCAATCCTCAGGTGCGGCGCTAGCTTCTTCATGAAATGTGCTTTCCAGGCGGGGCCACAATCGTTTAAGTGACAGGGCTGCTTGCTGCTGAATCCACTGTACGTCAACCATCTTTTCCCCCTATATTGCCAGAGGCAGAGTCTCATAATGACTTAACATTACCACACTAGAATAGTACTTGTCTTCTATTGGAAGGGCAAAAAGGTGACAGAGGCCCCTTGAACAGTGTATGGTAGCGCGTGTGACACAGATCAGTGAATTGTAGAGGAGAGTTTGTTTTGACGACATTAGCACGACAGCGATCTAGTTCCCTGCAACAACGTATTAGCCACGTGAGTCAGCAGATTACTTATATTCTGGAGCATAATCCACAAAAAACGACGATTCCAGCGCTTGATGGGGTACGCGCGGTAGCCTGTTTCCTGGTGCTGGCCTTTCACCTGGACTACTTATTACAACTCTGGAATATCACCAGTCTTGGTCATCTCGCCATTGCGCTCGCCCTCTTTGGCGATACAGGTGTGACTCTCTTTTTTGTTCTCTCCGGCTTCTTGCTCTTTTTACCGTATGTGAAATCGCTCTTGTTCGATAGCTCCTGGCCCTCGGCGCGCCGCTTCTATCTGCGCCGTGCCTTTCGCATTATCCCTGGCTACTATGCCACGCTATTTCTGGTCATCTTGCTCTTCCATCCTGAATATTTACATCTCGATCACCTCAAATACCTGGCCCTGTTCCTGACCTTCTTCATGGATTCGGCACGGGCAACTTACCAGAAAATCGATGGCCCGTTCTGGACGCTGGCTGTAGAATGGCAGTTCTACCTGCTCCTGCCACTGATGGCGCTCGCAATGCGTGTTGTCGTTCAACGCGGCACCGTGCAATGGCGCATTATCAAACTGCTCTTGTGTTTGACAACGATTATCGCGTGGGGCATGATCTCGCGTTATGCAGGGGCCTATGTGTATGCGCACCCAGACATCACTCTCTTTGGTTCGCGTACAGCCGTGAAGGTATTTCTCTTCTTCCTCTATGGCACCGATGGCGGAGGCTTTCATGGCAAGTTCCTGGAAGATTTCGCTGTCGGTATGATTGCCAGCATGTGCTATATGGTGGCTACCACCAGACAAGCGGGCAGCAATTGGAGGGCCTGGCAAGGCTGGCTGCAGCGTCTCAGCCCCTGGTTCTGGGGCTTTGGCCTGATCGTGCTGGTGCTGATGGCTATGTGGGAATCGAATCAGTCAAATACCAGCATCTGGCCCTTTCTTAAGCCACTCTATCCTTACTACCTGTGGTGGCGCGAAATCTGCCTCTCCGTGGGCTTTGGCAGTTGCATCATGGGCATTCTTTTCGACAATGCCCTTCTGCAACGCTTCTTCTCATTACCGCCCATGCGCTGGCTCGGCTTCATTTCCTACAGCCTGTACATGTGGCATATTCCCTTAATAGGCGTCTTTTCAACCTATATCATGTCACATGTCCACCTGCGCTACGGGCTAACCTTCACGCTTTACTGGGCCTGGGCGCTGTTCGTGATTATCCCTTTCTCGGTCGCCTTCTATCTACTGGTGGAAAAGCCTGGCATGCGGCTCAGCGATAAACTTCTGGGCAACAGACACAAGCCGCCAATCTCACAGGAAGTTATCACACCCGCTACTCCTAAAGAACCTGTATTACGATAAAAATACAGGAAAAATGTTATAGTGTTCACCAGAGACACCTCTGTAAAAAAGAAGAATTGTGGGGTACTTCTGGTAAACACTATAACCCACTCTTCCCTATCCACCCTGACCCCGATTGCCAGCGTAGGCCGTGTTATGAGTAGGAGACGAGATAATGGCAAGTAAGGAGAGGGAACAATGATTGAACATTCGGCGTTCCAGGCTGATGATTGGAGTATTCACGAAAGACATTTCCATTTTGATATTCAGGCACAAACGGAGTCCATTTTCGCCCTTTCTAATGGACATATCGGGTTGCGTGGCAATCTCGATGAAGGGGAGCCGCACGCCATTCCCGGCACCTATCTCAACTCCGTCTATGAACTACGTCCATTACCCCATGCTGAAACTGCTTATGGCTACCCTGAGTCAGGCCAGACAATGGTTGATATTACAAACGGCAAGCTTATCCGGCTGCTAGTCAATGACGAACCTTTCGACGTCCGCTATGGTACTCTCCAACAGCATGAACGAGAACTTGACTTGCGCAATGGCGTACTCCGGCGCAACGTATACTGGATCTCGCCTGCCGGGCAGGCCGTGAAAGTATCCTCTGTGAGAATGGTATCGTTCACACAAAGAGCTATCGTCGCGATTAGTTACGAGGTTGAGCCGGTGGATCAACCAGCACGGATTGTCCTGCAATCGGAATTAGTCGCCAACGAACCGCAGCCGCCACAGAGCCATGACCCACGTGCCGCCGACGTTTTCACCGCCTCTTTTGAGAGCGAAGAACATCTGGCACAAGGTCAGCGCGGCCTGCTGATTCACCACACCCGTTTCAGCGGACTACGTATAGGCGCTGCAATGGATCATTCTATCGAATGCCCCGCTAAAATGGTTGTTGAGTCTGAAAGCACCGCTGACGTGGCCCGTATCACTATAACAGCGCGTCTGCAACCCGGTGAACGACTACGGATTGTCAAATTTGTTGCTTATAGCTGGTCCAGTCTGCGCTCACGTCCCGCGATTCATGACCAGGTGATGGCGGCGCTATCCGCTGCCCGCTTGACTGGCTGGGAGGGCCTGCTCGCTGAACAACGAGCCTACCTGGACGATTTCTGGCATCAGGCCGATGTCGAAGTAGAAGGCGATCCGCCGATTCAACAGGCAGTACGGTTTGCTCTCTTTCATGTTCTGCAAGCAGGCGCACGTGGAGAACGTCGGCCCATTCCGGCGAAAGGGCTGACCGGTCCCGGCTATAACGGCCATACCTTCTGGGACACAGAGATCTTCGTTTTGCCGGTGCTGACGCTGACCCAACCAACCGCCGCCGCCGACGCCTTGCGCTGGCGTTACTCCATTCTTGAGAAAGCCCGCGAGCGCGCTCGCCAACTTGGCTTGCGCGGAGCCGCCTTCCCCTGGCGCACTATTGCGGGTGAAGAATGCTCCGGCTACTGGCCAGCCAGTACTGCCGCCTTCCATATCAATGCCGATATTGCTTACGCAGTCACACAATACATTGGAGCGACCGGCGATACCACCTTTGAGCAAGAGGTTGGTCTGCCCTTGCTTGTGGAAACGGCGCGCTTATGGCACTCGCTCGGTTATCATGACGCCCGGAGCCAATTTCGTATCGATGGCGTCACCGGCCCCGATGAGTATAGCGCTCTCGTTGATAATAACGTCTACACCAATCTCATGGCTCAGCACAACCTGCGCGCGGCAGCGGACGTTGCGGAGCGCTACCCGCAGGCTGCTCAGCAGTTGAACGTGACTGCCGATGAGATTAGCAACTGGCGTAGAGCCGCCGAACAAATCTTCCTTCCTTATGATCGACGGCTCGAAGTGACACCCCAGGATGAAAACTTCACAGAACATGCGGTTTGGAACTTCGCCAGCACCAGACCGGACCAGTATCCGCTCTTTCTCCACTTTCCCTACTTTGATTTGTACCGCAAACAGGTTATCAAACAGGCCGACCTGGTGCTTGCCATGCAGCTACGTGGGGACGCCTTCACACTGGAACAAAAGGTACGTAATTTTGCCTATTACGAGCCGCTAACCGTGCGCGACTCCTCGCTTTCCGCCGCCACACAGGCAGTCCTCGCCGCCGAAGTGGGCCATCTCCAACTGGCCTATGACTATCTCAGTGAGGCTGCTTTTATCGACCTCTATGACTTACAACATAACACGCGCGATGGACTCCACTTGGCCTCGCTGGCAGGCAGTTGGACGGCGCTGGTCATGGGCTTCGGCGGTCTGCGCATGCACAATGGTTCACCCTCTTTCACACCTCGCTTGCCAGAATGTTTGCAACGACTGACCTTCCATCTCCTGTTTCAGGGCCGTCGCCTTCAAGTCGAGGTACAGGAGAAAAAAGCCACTTACCGCCTACTCGATGGCCCAGCGCTCAAGACGAAACACTACGGAGAGGAAATCACCATCTCCGTAAATCAGGCCGTTAGCTGCCTGATTCCACCAATACAGGTGAGTTCACCACCTGAACAACCTCCTGGCCGTAAACCGATGCCGCGCGATTCGCACTGCCTCTCCTGATTTCATGCTTGCTTATTCATGCGGAGGCGGTGTAGAGCGCCCTTGCCAGCGCATCGGCTGCAACCTGGAGCGCCGGTCAGATGGCTGTTGCTGAGGTGGCACAGCCCACCCTTGCTGCTCCTGCACACCTGACTGCTGTTGCTGCGTGGCCCACTGCTGAGCGGAAGCATCGACCATACTGCCGGGGCTATCGCCGCTACCATTATACTGGACAGTTGTAGGGGGCGGCGGCGTTAGAAATGATTGCCCCGACCTGGGGGTGCTATACGGATTCCCATTGCTTATTTGGAGAGGATGCTGATTCGCAGCACCAGGCGTATTTAGAGCGTATGCTCCATTCCCGGCAGGCAATGCTCTTCCCTGCTGCCCCGCGCCACTGCTCGCGTTAAAAACCGGGCGATTGTTATTACTCTCTTCACGAACCTTAAAGGCCTCCACTGAGGTCAGCAGATGTTCGGCCAACCTGGCTAGATAACTCATCTGTTCCGATGTCTCGCGCGTACTGACGCTACTCTGCTGCGTTGAGGCAGAGACAACCTGCATAATATGCACCACAGAACTGGAGGACTGCAATTGTTGCATAGCCGCACGGTTAATCGCCTCCACCTCGCTTGCCTGTTGCTCAATCACCGAGAAGATTGACTCCAGCGCAAGGCCAGATTCTTGCGCCAGTTTGGTATCAACCATCGTTTCACGGGTCGTCTCGCGCATCGACACGGAGGCCGAATTAATACTCTCACGAACGCTACGTACAATCTGGGAGATCATACTAACCTGCTCTTTCGCCAGTTCGGCCAGACGTCGTATATCGCTTGCGACCGCAGCGAAACCGGTGCCATTCTCGCCCGCCATCGCTGCCTGCACCGAGGCATCCAGCGCGAGACGATTAGTCTGCTGGGCAATACTGCTGATGACCGTTATGATCTCGTTGATCGCCTGTGAGTGTTCATCCAATGCCAGCACTTTCTCACTGGTCGCCTGAACATTGTCCTGAATGCGCCCGATACCGGCAATGGTCTGATGAACCGTTTCTCGTCCACTATCCACGCTGCGACGTGCATCCATCGTCATCTTGTATAGTCGCTCAGCACGCTCGGCCACCTTGCGGCTCGAATCTGCCATCTGCTCAACCTCTACCGCTGCCTCAGCGATCTGGCGAATCTGCACATCCGCCGTTCTCACCAGTTGAGCCATACGTTGAGCCGTCATCAGCGTAGAATTCTTCACCTCGCGTGAAACCCTCTTCACACGTACAATCAGACCATTCAACTCTTCGATCATGTAATTGATGTAGTCAGCAAGCACACCAAGTTCACCCATCGTAACATCGGCTTGCACGCGCAGGTCGCCCCGACCCACCCCACTCACTTCACTCATGAGCTTCTCAACCTGTGCTTGCAGCTCAGCATGACGCGACTGCGCTTCCTGGGCAAGCTTTACGATGTTATCAAGCATCGCATTCATTAAGACAGCTACCTGGTGAATCTCATCCTTCCCTCCAATATCAGCGCGCGCGCTGGTATCTCCTCTGGCAATACGCCGCGTCAAGGCTGCCAGGTAACGTAGCGGCTGCGTGATCGTAAAATTGATGATGGTACCGGTCGCTACCACCACCAGGATGGTACAAAGCAATGCAATAACGGTCGCAAAGACCATCGGATTGGTTTGAGAGGGACCGACCGAGGTCACGACTTCACCCATATCCTGGGCTAATGTGACAAGGCTCTGCCAACTGTTATTCAGATTGAGAAATGCCTGGTCGGCCTGAAAGAGAACTGCATATGCCTGCGTGTATGCCTGAGCAATCGGCTGATGTTGTCCTGCCGTACTTTGCAAGCCTTGAAGGATAGATAACTCTTGATCTTGTAATTGCTTGTAGAGAGGCCACTGTTGCTGAATAACCTGGTTCAGCACCTTCTGTTGCTGCTGAATCATGTTTGTGTTGGGGTCGTCACTGAGTAGAATACTGCGGATCCCACTCATGTTACTGGAAGTGGCTACCAGATAATTCTGCTGGTAGCTGGTCAGAGTCAACCCGAAAGCCACTTCGCGATCCTTAATCTCTCGCCCGATAAATTGTGCCGAGGCCCCCATGGAGGGATCACCGACGCTATTACTGGCAAATACCTGAGCCAGATAGGCTTGCAGAAATGCGTTCATGCGTTGCAGGCTGGCCTGCTGTTGATAAGCAGTACTCTGTGCGGCAAAGCTGGCTTGCACGGCCTGGTCGCGTACATTAATCGCGTTGAGATAAAAGGAGCCGAGCAAGATAACGACGACCGCCGGAATAATCGTTGCGACCGCAAATGCGATAAAAATGCGGCGAAATATAGGAATATTATTCAATCCCTTAAACATAATGCCGTTTATTCCTTCCTGACATGGTAGCGCATCACTAGAGTGTGAGCCGATCTTCCTCTAAAATCGCAAGACCATTGTCATAGTGATGCCCCACATGGCACATTCGTCATTCCCCCACACACAGGCACCAACGAACCACTTTGCCATGTGATTGGCCTGAATCTGGGATTAGCCACAGCGATAGAGTCGGGATACACAGGGATCAATGACCCGTTTTGCCATTGGAACAGATATGCTAAGGCGAGGGTATTCTGTCCCGTACTATCAAATTGTACCGATCCCTGTACGGAATTGAAGATATCTGAATGCAATTCATGCATCAGTTTGGCGTTATCCAGGCTTTGCGTCTTCGTAATGGCCTGCGCTACCACCTGCCCGACAGAGAACGCCTCCGCGACATCCGCGTTAATATTATCGGCTGTTCCGCCATATTTCGCCAGGTACGCCTGCACCATCTGCGCATTCTGGAAATTATCGACCTGCGGATACCACCCGTTCGGTACCATAATTCCTTGTGTATACTTTTCACCCCCTATTGCCTTCACAAAAGCCTCGCCCTGATCAGGCCCGGCGGTAGCAATAATCATTTTTGGATTATAGTTCGCTTGCCTGAACCGCTGGATGAAGGCGGCGATATCAGGAAGGAATGTGCCGACAATCACGATCTGCGCCCCCGACTGAATAATCTTGTCGGCAATGGGAGTAAAATTCTTGGTATCACTTGAATAGACATCGTAATACACCGGGGTAACGCCCCCTTGAGTTAGCAGAGGCACTACCTTGTCTATCTGTGGTTGTGTAAATGGATCGTCTTCTGTCGCATAGGCAACGGTGGTCGGGCGTATAGCTTTGGGTAGCGATAGCACATATAGGGCAAAGCTGATCAGGTTTTCGTCAACCGGCAGTGAAACATCGAAGACATTGGTAAACCCTTGCGTGAAAACCGAAGGGCCACCCCCTGACCCCTCTACCAATGCATAGCCATATCTGGCCGCCACAGGTGCCGCCGCCAACGTCAACAGAGTGGAGAACGGCCCGAAAACAAGATTGACATGGTCAACTGTAATTAACTGCTTATAGTTCGCAGCAACTTTGCTCTGGGTACTGTCATCGTGTAAAATAACTAGTTGAACCGGACGACCGAGCAGCCCACCATTTTGATTCACCATATCAGCCCAGAGCTGATAGCCCTGCTCGGATGCCTGCCCGTCCTCGGCGAACTGACCGGAGGACGACAACGAAATACCGATCTTAATAGGAGGCCCGCTTACATTCGAGCTAGAAGCTTGCGTTGTACAGGCGCTAAGAGCCACGAGTACAACAATGAAAAGAGTTAGCAGTCGCAGGATATTCCTTCGACTTCCAACAGACCATCGATCCATACACCCTCCTTCACCAGGGGTACATGCTCTGAGCAATGCTATCTTTTCCCCTCGCTTTAACAGTGTCATTCTAAGCCATCATACATCTTCTCCAAAAATACTTTTCTACACTAACATAACTCATCAATGAATACAAATAACTAGCCCTTTTTACCTAGATAACTCAGATATCCAGGCCTGGGACTATTGACGAAGCTGAGATCATGAGTCTGAGACCCCTGGTGGGCCTCAGACTCATGATCTCAGGCTTATCGACTGGCTACAAGTTCTACCTTTGTCCAACCAGCTTCGCGCTTGTCAAAAGCTTTATAGGCTTCTACCGCTTCATCCATCCCTTTTGTCTGCGTAAGAATGCTCAGGGGCTTAACTACGCCACTCTCCACCAGTCCAACCAACATGGGCAAGTATTTACGATGATGACAATTGCCCATATTCAGCCGGAGATTTTTATTCATCGCCATTCCAATAGGATAGCTGCGCAGCGCGGGCGGATACATACCAACTATCGAAATGGTACCTGCTTTGGCTACTGCCTGGACAGCCCAGTTGGCGGCCTGCGAAGGCGCATCACCAGGATGCCAGTTCCCGTCCTGCGGCGCAGGCTGCGCCAGAATCTGCTGAAGTTCTTGCTGAAAGATGGAGGACAGTTGCTGACTCCGCTGCATCGCCGGCCCTTTGTGGGGACTATTCGCATCGACGCCAACCGCATCAATGGCACGATCAACCCCAATGCCACCGGTTAATCGGCGAATTGCCTCGACCGGGTCCTCGGCCTCGTAATCGATGACCTCCGCACCCTGCGCCCGCGCCATCGCCAGCCGATCAGGCAGAGTATCTATAGCAAAAATGCGTCCGGCTTCCATGAGTTTTGCACTGGCAATCACTAGCTGGCCTACCGAGCCACAACCAAAAACCGCGACGGTATGCCCCGGTTTGATCTTCGCCATTTCCGCTGCATGGTAGGCCGTAGGGAAAATGTCTGAAAGCAGGATAGCCTCGTCATCGCTGATATCATCAGGCAATTTGACCGGCCCTACGTTGGCAAAAGGAATACGCGCTTTCTCTGCCTGCAATCCGTTGAAGGGGCCGCTCTCTTTAGGGCCGCCGAAGAAGGCTGTACCTGCCAGTGGCCCATTGGGGTTGGCATAATCACACTGCGCATAATAGCCTGCTCGGCAATAGGAGCAGTAACCACAGGCAATCGTTGCCGGAATAACGACACGGTCCCCGACATTCAGGTTACGCACGTCAGGTCCCACCTGCTCAACTATACCTACCCCTTCGTGCCCAAGAATGGTCCCCGGCACCATACCGGGAAAAGTACCGCGAATCAAATGGAGGTCTAACCCACAGATGGCGCTCGACGTGATACGGACAACGGCGTCTGTTGGCTGCTCAATCTTCGGCTCCGGCACATCATCTACTCTAATATTACCGACACCGTGAAAAACCACTGCTTTCATCTCAGTACCCTTTCCTTCCTTCTCCCAGGAAAGCTTTATCCCTGACTTCTTAGCGTAAAATGAAAATCTCTGAGAGGACACGCATGAAGCATTTTCAAAGTGACTTTCTCTACCACATTAGACATATCGCCGCGCTGCTAGTATACTCTTAATGAGGAGAGCCAATGGACACAGATACTATTGCGATCCATTCCGCGTTCAACCACTCCCACGTTCTCAGTAGAAGGAGCATGATTCAGTATGCCAGACAGTGGTCAGCAAAATTTTTCCCAGCGAGCCGGTGGGCAGGAACCAACAACGCTTGTGCAGCAGCGTTTCGGCGCGACAGCACAGGCTTACGCCACAAGCTCAGTGCATGCCAGTGGGCCAGACCTGCAATGGCTGGTCGAGGCTGCCGCTCTGACAGGTCAGGAATGTGTGGTGGATCTCGCCACCGGCGCGGGACACACCGCCTTCGCGCTCGCCCCCTACGCCAGAGAGGTAATCGCCATTGACATTACAGAGCCTATGCTGGCAACGGCACGCCAGCTTGCCGACGAGCGCCACCTCACCAATATTCGCTTTCTGAAGGGTGACGCAACTGCTCTACCCCTTCCAGACGCCAGTGTTGAGTGCGTGGCTTGCCGCTACGCCGCTCATCACTTCTCCCCCATCGCGCAGGCCGTCAAAGAGTGGCAACGTGTGCTCAAAACTGGGGGCAAGCTGTTACTTAGCGATACTATTGCGCCGGAAGAACCGGAAATCGATGTCTTCGTCAACAAAATTGAGCTACTGCGTGACTCTTCACACATTCGCAATCTCCGCCTCTCGGAATGGCTCCTGCTGCTGAAAGAGAACGGCTTCGCGGTCAACATTCAACGGCGCTGGGAGATCACAATGGATATGCAGTCCTGGACACAGCGCATGAAAACTCCGCCGGAACATGTCGCTCAACTCAAACGCATGTTTAACGAGGCCCCCGCAAAGATCAAAGAACGCTTCCATATCGAGCCGTTCGATGACAATTTCTCGTTTTCCTTGCCGGTTGCCCTGTTGCTCGCCATAAAACAATAACCCTCATTCTCCCATCGGGGCGTGATCTCCTCACGCCCTCCCTGCTCGCCCGTGAAACCGTCTCTCCCAGACCGTGCAGTACTCGTTTTACAGATCGCCCGCGAACAAGCAGTCCGGCTACTTTGTAAATTTTACAGGCAAGTCGTATCAGATTGCGCCATATATACATCATTAAAGTAATTTATACCCTGACATGCTTTTATTATAAAATATAGATACTTCAAGAGAATATATTTTTAAAATAAATTTTTATAAATGAAGCAAGATGAGCTTGACTTTTACTAGTTTTTCAGGTACATTTTCTCACGTACCCTGATTGCTTGCACGTGAGCAGGCCATAAGGGAGTCTATGATTGAAAGGAGATCTACACAATGACCATTTTGAATAACAATGATTTTATGATCGAACTGTCTGAGAAAGATTTGACTGAGGTTACTGGTGCAGAGTTCGCTGATGGTCTGGCCCTGGCAGGCTGGCCATTCGCTGCTTGTGGTGCATGTGGCTTTGGCCTTACCGGTTTCGCCGCCGTCCCAACCGTCACGGCCTTCTCCACCGCCGCCTCAAATACCGTCGCTTTCAGCCAAAATTTTGCGGCCAACAATGCCTTTCAAACCAGTTTCATCAATATTGTTAGCTAGTTTAATATCATGTTGCTAAAAACGGCAGGTATATTGCTTATACAATATACCTGCCATTCTTTTTGTGATCGGTAACGAATTTCTCCGATAAGTCAACCACTTAGAACAGCTTCAGTGGCGGCTTTACGTGCCAGCTCAGTTATATCAGATAGTAGTTTGCATGTATTATTAAAATAATTTATTTTCAGCATGCTTTTATTATAAATTTTGAACATCTAAAAATGATAGGTTTTATGAATGTGTCTTTAATAAATGAAGCAAGATGAGCTTGACTTTTACTAGTTTTTCGGGTACATTTTCTCACGTACCCTGATTGCTCGCACGTGAGCATTCGAGAAGGGTCTATGATTGAAAGGAGATGTACACAATGACGTTCCTGAATAACTTTGACTCTATGCTTGACCTGTCTGAAGAAGAACTGGCTAGTGTGAACGGAGCCGAATTCCTGGATGGCCTTGCAGCATGCGGTTTGTGCGGTGCAGCGGTTCTGCCTGCTATCCCAGCTATTCCGGCGTTAGGCGCGTGTGGCGCATGTGGTATTGGTGGTTTCGCCGCCATTCCAGCCGTCACAGCTTTCTCCAACGTAGCCTCGAACGCCGTCAGCTTCAACACGAGTTTTGCGACCAGCCATGCTCTGCAAAACACCTTCTTCAATATTGTTAGCTAGTTCTGTAAGGAGATGCACACAATGATGTTCCTGAATAACTTTGACTCTATGTTTGACCTGTCTGAAGAAGAACTGACCAGCGTGACCGGCGCTGAGTTTCTTACTACACCCTTTGTTGACGGTCTGGGCGCGTGTGGTCTGTGTGGTGCAGCAGTTCTTCCCGCCATCCCGGCTATTCCGGCTCTGGGCGCATGTGGCGCGTGTGGCATTGGTGGCTTCGCTGCCATTCCGACCGTCACGGCAGCCTCTACTGCGGCCTCGAACGCCCTCAGCTTCAGCAGAAGCTTTGCGACCCGCAATGCTGCGCAAAATACCTTCTTCAATATCGTTAGCTAGGCTGATATTGTTCTGTTAAAAACGGCAGGTATATTGCTTATACGATATACCTGCCATTCTTCTTGCAGTCAACAATGCATTGTTATTCTAGGGCAGCCGCTAGATCAACTCCGGTACTGGCCCCATGCGCCGCGTCCACAGGTCGCGCGCCAGCCCACGAGGCTCTTCTTGCACACCATACTGCGCAAAGTAGGAGCAGATGCGCTCGACATCGCGCACAAACAGCGAGTAGACATCCGAATTGTGATAGGGATCGACCGCCTGCGCGAAATCGATCAGCGTCACCGTTCCCTGCCAGTAGAGGATGTTATACGCAGAAACTTTACAGTAAAATTGTTTAACTTCCTCAAACCGCTTCTTACCACGTTTCATCTCCCTTGACACCCTTTGACGCGCGCTACTGATAGCAAAACTGATAGCAATTACGATTTATCATCGCTTCTTTGATAGAAATTATCCAATTTTTGCACGGCTTCCTGTTGCATGGAGGGCAATACATGAGCATACGTATTCATCGTCGTGACGAAGCTGCTATGCCCTAACAATTCCTGCACGACTTTGGGATTGACCCCCATACTGAGAAGAATCGTCGCCGCGCTATGCCGGAGATCATGAAAACGAATTTCGGGCAAGCCTGCACGTTGCAGTAACCGCTTGTATCTTACTGTCAGGTTACTCTCATGGTAGAAGTTGCCGACAGAGTTGCAAAACACATACCCACTATCTTTCCAGGTAGTCCCTACCTTTGCTTTGTGTTCTTGCTGGCGTTCTTGATGCCGTTTAAGGATATCAATCAGGAAATCGGGTAAGCTGATCTTGCGCAGACCGCTTTTTGTCTTAGGTTCCTTCTCCACAATCCCGTATTTTCCTACGCGGCTTGTGGAACGTCGAACATATAAACACTTGTTCACAAAGTCTATATCATCCCACTTTAAGCCCAAGACTTCGCCTCGCCGCAACCCCAATGTAACTGTCACCGTGATAAGCCCTTCAAAAAGGAGGTCGCCGCGTACCGCTTCAACCAGGCGTTTCGCCTGTTCTTCATTAAGTGGCTGGATGTCAAACTTTTCTACACGTGGTTTAACCGCTAAATCACATGGGTTATGCGAAATGATCTTTCGCCTCACCGCATGGCCGAATGCTTTCCCCAGAATACTGTGTATTATCTTGATAGAGGAAGCTTTTAAATTCTTCTCTTGTTGTAAAAGTGCATACAACATCTCAAGTTTTTCAGGTGTTACTTGCTGCAACCGTACCTTCCCCAGCACTGGTATCACGTGGTTATAGAGTAAGCCACGATGATTCACATAGGTCTTTAGTCCAACGGTCGGCTTCTGGACATGTTCAATCCAATGGCTGAGGAATTGCTCTAGCGTTTGCTGTGGACCTGTCGCCAGCATCCCTTGCTTCTTCTCATAAAGGGCCTGTTGCAGCTTCTCTTGCGCTTCCTTGTACGTCTTGCCATAGTAGACCTTGCGCTTCCCCTCTACCCTCAGCGCGGCGGCATAGCGCCCGTCCTTGAGCTGATAGATCGACCCTTCCCCATGTCGGCGATGCTTCCTGGGACGTTTGTGCGCCTGGCGCGGTTGCTGGTGGGGGGCTGACTCCTGGGGCTGCTGATTGTGCGACGGCTCTTTAGGTGTGCGTGCCATGAAGATCACTCCTTTGCTCACATGTGACAGGATGACCAGGAACCTCCCGCTTCGCCAAGCAGTCATCCCTCTGCCTGGTCTTGTGCCAGGGCCTTCCTGGTCATCCTCTGCGATGACTCTCCTCTACATTCGTAAGTCAGTTTGTACTAGTGACTACTGGGCCTTTTGTCGCCTGCGTGGCACAGGGAAAGCAAGGGGCAGTTTCGTGTGCCTCTACCCAGCTCACCAGGGAAGAGACTCGCACCCGTAACCGCCCGTCAATCTGCACGGCAGGTAAGCCATGCCGGTGAATCAGGTCATACACTTTGGTCGGGCCAATGCCTAACACCTCTGCCACCTGGGCAATCGTCAATAACTGCAAGGGAACCATCACCGAGGTCGGCTTTCTTTTTCGCATAGTGAAACATCCTTTCTAGGAACATGACATTGTTTGGGAATCGATGCGAAACAAACTCGCAAACCCGCAAACCCGCAACCTCATCACGGGCCTGATTCAATTTTGGGAATCGATGCGAAACAAACCCGCAAACCCGCAAACCCGCAACCCTGGACATCTCTCTCTCGTTTGCCTATCTGCGTGTTCTGGCTCTCCAGGCGACTTCATGCCTCACAGCGTTGGCCTGATTCAATTTTGGGAATCGATGCGAAACAAACCCGCAAACCCGCAAACCCGCAAACGTTCATTGACTTAGCTCGCTCTAACCCCCATGGCCATGACCTACTCCTCCAGGTACCGCCGTATCGCTTCCGCCTTCTCGTCCTCGTTCGCCTCCTCCTCCCATAGGGTAGGTGTCCAGCCCTCGGCAACTCGTCGGGCTTGCTCGCATTGCCAGTGCGCACTGGCTTGCAGGCTTTCCAGATCATGCCTGGCTTGCCTGCTCAGCCCCAGCACCACGACGACGAGCACCAGGGCCAACAGCGCGATCATCACTGCAGCCATGCTCTTCCTCTCTTGCTTCACTGCTCATCTTTCCTCAGTCCTCCCAGGGGATGATCTGTTCGATTTCCTCCGGGTCTTCAAACACTGTGGTCAGGTCTGCCCCGTCCATCATGACCCACACCTGCTCTAAGAAGCATTGCCGTAACGTGCCCGTGCCGCGCGGCGTCCACACCCGCTTGACCCCTTTGAGACGGGCCAGGTGCGCCATCGACCTCGCCTCGCGTTGTGCCAGCCGTTCACGGGCCTGGGCGATCAGCGCCTCCGTCTCACTCACTGTCTGGTTCACGGCTTGCCAGTTGACCGTCTGGGCTGCTTGCTCTGCCGTCTCGCTATGGGGCTGCTCTTGCGGGTTTGCCGAGTTTGCGGGTTTGTTCCGCACTGATTCCAGCACATCTTTTTGCTCCAAATCGTTTGTCAATCCGCTTCCCAGGCCACTTGAAGGGGGTTGAGAGGGGATTTGTTCCTCCTTTTGTTTCATCGGTTCCCGCCAAACCCGCACACCCGCACTCACGACCCGCCAGTACACCGCGTTAGTATGACTGTCTACCCCGGCCCGTTCCAGATGCAGCCCACTCTCATCAAACTGGCTCCCTACCCGACGGGCCAGCGCCTTGCCTAAGCGCCGCTTGAAGTCGCCTTTGTGGATGTCTGCCAGTTCATCGGGTAGTGCGTGGTAGAGGCTCGCCCCGATGAGCGGCACCTCCACCGCCCCCGCCCGGATGTCCTGCTCCAGCCGGGCGACCAGCACCGCATCCTCGCCGTAGGTACGTTGCCAGGCGTGCAGGAACGCCGCCCACTGGGCTGCCTCTTCATCGGCTTGCTGATAGAGCGTGTCCAGATTGCCTAAAAAGCCCTCTACCCAGGCATGGGCCAGGATGCTCCCGACGGTGGTGGCCCAGCCTTGAAAGTTGCCCAGGCGCGGCACATCCGCTTGCGGTTGCCCGGCGGCGTACCAGGCGCGCGCCAGCGTTAAGAGGGCCGCGATCAGTTCGCCGCGATGGGCGGGCACCCAGGTCTCCAGATCATGGCTGAAGCCGCCGCGTGTCCAGGGTTTGGCCATGTTGGCATCCATGCGGATCCAGTAGGAACGTCGGGGCAGGTCCCCACCAATTTGAATATTGTTGCCGGTTGCCATCCAGGTGGCACGCTGCGGATAGACCCCGTTTTTGCTCTGACCCAGGATGCGTTCCTTGATGACCGAGGACGTGAGGGCGGCATCCAGGCTGGCCGCCTCCAGTTTGGCTTTGAGGTTATCGATCACGATAATGGTCGCTCCTTCGGCCAGCGTGGAGGCAATGCGCTTGCGCCACTCGTTGTCATCATAGGGAGCGATAATCATCGCCGCCTTGCGCCCGGTGGCAATCATGGCGACCGTTTCGGCCAGTAAGCTTTTGCCGGTGCCTGGGCGCGTGGCATCGATGAGGGCCAGGGGCACCTGTCCAGGGATGGCATGCCGGATGATTGGGGTGAGCAGCAGCCCCAGGGCGTTGGCGTGGCTGGCCTCGTCGGCATAGGGAAACTCGCCTATTGCCTCATCCAGCAGGGCCAGGGCCTTGACCACCTCCTCGGCGCTTGGCGCGGCGGGAATGGGCGGGATGTGCAACTGCGGGGAGGGCAGATAGGCCAGCCGCGTCGCCGGGTCATACCCTGGCTGGTCAAGCAATGTGCCATCAGGACGAAACACGGGAAACTCGACGATGGTATCCAGGGGCGCAAAGGGCCAGTCGCCCAGGGACAGCAGGTCTTTGACCAGCACATCCGGCGGGTCTACATGTTTGGCCCCCCGCAAGCTGAGCTTGACAAAGTTGAGCGAACGAAGCAAGATGCCTTTGAGGGCGGTCTCGCTGAGCGTGTCAATGTAGGGGCTGCCATCTTCCTTGCGTCCGATGCGAACCAGGTGCCCATGTCGCACATAGAGCGGGGTGTGACGCTGAACCAGAGCGGTGAGCACCTGGTTGGCGTAGTGGCGCGTGGGTTCGTTGGCGAGCAGGACGCCGGGCAAACCATCAGCTTGCAGCATGAGGGCAAGCGCGGCGGCGTCATCCTGCGACACGCTCATGGCTCACCTCCTTTCGTCGGTGTGGGGACGACGGTGGTCTCCATCGTGCTCTCAGCATCCAGGGCCTCCCATAAACTGTTGTGTTGGCAGATCGGCGCGACATCGGTGCGGGAAGGGGTCAGCCCGTGAGCCTGGGTGAAGGTGCTCACCCAGGCCAGGGCCTGCTGGCGGGTTTGGGCTATCGCCCGGCTACGCCCGACGCCGTGATTGCACCCGCCACAGATGCAGGCACACTCAGGGTAGGTCGCCTCATAGCATTTGGCATCACAGCGCCCGATGAGTCCGTCTGACCCATACACGGCAAGCAGCGTGGTCATCATTGTGGGTCCCCTTTTTCTACACGGGGCGAAGCGGCTTGCTCACGGATATACCCCTCGCGGATGAGGGTGTAGCAGGGCTGTCCGGCGGTGCCGCGTTGAAGCCATCCCTGCCGATGCAGATCGATCAGCAGGGCCTCCACCTGCTGTGGAGACCAGTGTAGGAGCCGGGCCAGGTCCGTCTGATCTTTGGTGGCCTGTCCGGCGCTGTCCGTATGCAGCAAGAGGATGAGCAAGCCGTAGCGATGTTGAGCGGATAAGGCCCGGTAGGCGGGGTCTTGAAACACTGAAGGGGGGAAGGAAAGGGTGGTCATGATGCGATACGCTCCTGTGCGCTCTCCATCGTCTCAGGGACGGCGGTGGGGTGCTGAAGGCGGGCCGCCAGGGCGTCTACTTCCTGGCGAGCATAGCCGCGTTCATGGGGGAATCCGCTCACCTCATAGCAAGCTAGATGCCCTTGCCGAACCCAACGGAAGAGGCTCGTTCGGGATATGCCCAGACGGCTGGCCGCCTGAGCCGCCGTGTAGTAGTGGTGAGAGGCGTTTTCTTGCTCATGGGCCAGGGCTTCGACTTCGTAGCGGTCATACCGAGGGCCACTCTCTGGGAAGCGATAGACGGTGAGTCGGCCTTTCTTGCCCCATTTTTGCACGGTTAAGACAGTGACATGCAACCGTGCGGCCACTTCTTGTTGTGTCAAATAGCCCTGCTGAGCCACCTGCTGGTACTGTTGTGCCAGCGCATCAATCTCCTGCTTGCGGTAGACGCCTCGCTGATCGGTAGGCGAAAGCAGGTGCCGTGGGATCAGACCTTGGTGAACCCGTCTATAAAATGTGGTCTCTGAAATTCCCAGCACCTGGGCGGCTTGTGTGGCGCTGTAGAACTCCGGTGAGTGACGCAACGTGCGCTGGTCACGTACTGCTTGCAAGGCGTGCTGGAGCAGATCGCTACACGTCGATGAGGCCAGGTGCAGCTTGTGCGCAATCTCTGCGATGGTATGCTCATGCTGATCTGCTTCGTCCAGGCCATAGCGCAAACGCAGAATCTGTTGTTCCAGCGACGGTAAACTGGCTAGCACCTGCGCTACCTGGCGCGCTTTGATGGGACTGTCCTCCTCGTGCGTGATCTCAGGAGCCGGAAGCCAGTCGCGCAAGGGCTGGTCATCTTCATCCCGCGTGGCCTCTACACTGAGCGGGTCGTAGAGATGGCTCAGGGTGTGGTAGTGGAGCGCCTTGACCAGCTCGTGATGCGAGAGGACAAAGACGCCAGACTCGCGGTGGGCGGCAATCAGCGCATGGCGGATATAGGCCGAAGCATAGGCGCTAAAATCGGTGGGCGTGCGTGGTTCCGTCCAGCAGCGCATCGCACAGCGCACCAGGGCCAGATTGCCCGCCTGAATGAGATCAGGCAAAGGCACACGGGCGTAACCGGCAACCGCGTGCCAATAGCGATAGTAGCGCTCGGCCAGATAGATGACCAGGTGCAGCGAGCCTTCAATGAGTTGCTGCACAATGCGGCGTCCTTCTGCATCAGGAGCCTGGCACTGTTTGAGCGCCTCCAACTGGGCCAGTAACCGGTCATCCTCGCCGTTGGAGAGCCTGGGCAGATCGGCAATATCGGCCAGGTACTGGTGGAGAGAATCATCAGGCAGGTCAGGCACGGACGAGGGCGTGAACGCACTATCCGGCACAGAGCGGACGGACGGCTGGGATTGTACGAGAACGGATCGCTGTTGTATCATGAGGTGTGACTCCTTTCGGCTGTGCCAGGTTCGTTCTTCAGATGGAAGCCTGGCACAAAATACCGAGTTACTCGACTGGCTCACGTGATCGCACACGTGAGCCGGTGTACTGTACGACAAGAGAAACACGGCGCTCAGGAGGCCCAGGGGCGTCCACGACGGGGCCGACTGTACTGCTGACATAAGGCGGTGTAATACTGACGAGTGCGCGTGGGCATCGCGGCTAGCTCTTGCTGTGCCCGCTCCACACCGGCCAGCAGTTCCGAGACAAACAACATGGCCTCTTCATGATTGCGCCGACGGCGCTGCGGTCGCACCAGGTCCGGTATCTTGCCTGGGCGGTACTCGATGCCCGTTGCCAGGTCAAAGACGTAGCACGGCACAACTGCCGTATGACGCTGCACAATCAGCAGGTCTACTGACCAGTTCCCCCGATACAACTGATGCTCATAGAAGCCCCAGGAAGTCACCAGGGCGATGGCGCGCCGGTCACGTTGTTGCACGGCATCATGCAACACATACCGATAGTTGCTGAGTCGCTGCTTGATGCTGTAGCCAGTCAATGTGCTGAGTTGGATTTCAAACTGTTGGGCGACCTGCTGACGTCCCGCTCGTTCCGAATCAGGCTGCATGATGCCCTCACCTCCTTTACCAGGATGAGCGACGGTAGCCATCGCCGCCGTTGCTGAAGCTGCGGCGGGCTTGCTCAATCATGGCCTGTGACTGCATTTTCTCAATCTCATTCCAGGTCTGGGCACGCTGCTGTTTGGATTGCATATCCATCAAGGCCGTTTGTCGATCAATAGCGGCCTTGATCTGGGTCTGTTCCATTTCGATATGCACGGCGTTGACATCGCGGACGGCCACAATCTTGGCCCGCTGGTCACTGAGGTATTTTTGCAGACTGCGTGAGCCGGACACGGTCAGATAGACCGTCGAGCCAATATCGATGATGAAGGAGCCGAACGAACGTCCCAGGATGCCAATAGAGGCGGGCAGATTGCTGATGGCGATGCCGTTTCTCTCTAACAGAAACAGTAAGGCCAGGGCGTTGGCGATGGAGACCATCGCAAACAGCAGCGCTACCAACACGGCTCCTGGCAAGCGAGAGCGATCTTTGAAGCCCCGTTTGAACGAGATCGTGGTCGCCAGCCCAAGAATGGGCATGATGACCTCTAAGAAGACGGACAACAGATGCACCGCAAGGGCCATGAGCGGAGACGCCTGGGCCGGAGTAAACACATCGCCCACTGCCAGTCCAATCGGCACTGCCAGCACGAAAGGGGCCACATAGCAGAAGAGGGCCGCCCCTTTGCGAATGACCCATTCAATAGGTTCTTGCCGGTCTTCGTCAAACTTCTCGACGAGGCGGCGAAAGCGTTCGGTCTGCTCTGCCGATTGCGTATACAACGTGCTGGCCTCTTGATCGGGAATAAAGCGCCCGGTCACGATGGTGGCAGCGTTGGCGGACGCTTCGGGGGTCTGGGCTGCCGGAGCCGACGCCTGGGTCGGTGGGGCAGGCGTGGAGGGCGAAGCCACTGGCACCGGAGCCGATGATGGGCCGGTCTCCTCCTCCTCGTTGCCCAGGGCGTTGGCAATCGCGTTAGCGAGAGCGACGAACGGTTTGGGGGCCGTGAAGAGCATAATTATCTCCTTTTTTCTGTATCGGTGAAAATGACACACAATCCATCATAATCGTAACAAACATGAGGATACATGCAACAACGACGCAAGTGTGACGTATGTCTGTGCCTTGCCAGACATCGCCCAGTTGCGTCATTATGAACAGCGCATCAGGAGTGGGCGGTCAGGCAGAGGGCGGCTGTGCCTGGCGCGCCTCGCGTTCGGCCTTGAGCAGCCCCTTATGCGCCTTGTTAATGGCCGCTTTTTCCTCGCGGTCAATGCGTGCTATCGCGCGCGTGACAATGGGGGAAACCACTTTAATCAGTTCCTTGTAGACGCCCAACATGAAGGCATCGTTGGCTTGTTCGGCAGCGCGGGCCTCACTCTTGAGCTTCTCAAGTAAAGCTTGCACCGTGTCAACGGTCTGGTGGGTAGGGCGTGAAGAAGGAACAGAGGGAGAACCCTGATAGTCTGCCATCGGCAAGACTCCTTTCTGTGTGGCAAGAAGAATATCACGAACCTGAACCGTTTCAGGCTCATCGCTACACACCCTCTCGCCGGTGAAGGGAGACGATGAGCAGCGTCAACCGAACGGTGAAAGAAAGAAAGAAGAAGGGCGGCGAGGTCGGACTTGAACCGCCTTGAGGGCCTGTGCTGGCTCATGCGCTGATGCCCTGTCCAGCTTCACCCACGCCTGGTGTCCTTGCCATCGGGACTGTGACGTCGCGTTGTTCCGACCGGCTAGCCTCCGCTACCGGCACGCGCCGCTTCGTCGCTCGTTGCTCTTACGCGATAGCTCCCTCCGT
>DAOTVZ010000167.1:0-12946 GCA_034436045.1 Ktedonobacteraceae bacterium
GATGTAGTGAACACAACCAGAGGTAGCGAGCGGTGAAGGCGGGAATTCGAGTGTGCTTGTCTTTTGTTATTAACTATGATACACTTTTCCTACGGACCATTAGCTTATTTCACATATTTGGCTTTTACTCCTGTCAGCGGGGGCGGGAGTGGAGATAGATAATACAACAAAACATGCATTGTATAGCTAGCTACATCGCTCAGATGTAGTCAGGAGGTCCATTTTACCTTGATAACTGAAAAAATTCGTGTTGTTCCTCTAGGAGGTTTGGGAGAAGTTGGCAAGAACATGATGGTCGTCGAATACGGCGACGACATTATCATTATTGATGCAGGCGTGATGTTCCCGGATGATGAGATGTTTGGGGTCGATCTGGTGATCCCCGACACAGGCTACCTCGCAGATAAGAAAGACCGCATCCGTGCTATTCTCATCACGCATGGGCATGAAGATCACGTAGGTGGGCTACCATACATCTTACCGATGCTCGATTTCCCTCCTCTCTACGCTACGCGCCTCACCTACGGCTTAATCCAGGTGAAGCTCAAGGAACATCGATTAGTCGATAAAACGACGATGAACGTTTTGATGCCAGGGGAGCAAGTGCGGTTGGGGTCATTTGTCGCCGAGTTTTTCCGCGTCAATCATAGCATTCCCGACGCTGTGGGTGTGATTCTGCACACGCCGCTCGGCAATCTTGTGCATACCGGCGACTACAAGTTCGATTATACGCCTGTGGACGGCAAACCGGCGGACTTCGGCCTGCTGGCGCGCCTGGGCAAAGAAGGTGTCCTGCTGATGATGGGCGACAGCACGCGCATCGAGTCGGTGGGCTACACGCCCTCGGAGCGCGTCATCGATGACTCGTTCGACAAAATCTTTGCCAACGCCCCCGGACGCATCATGATTGCCACTTTTGCTTCGCTCATCTCGCGCGTGCAGCAGGTGGTCAATACCGCCGCGCGTTACGACCGCTTTGTCGCCCTGGTGGGGCGCAGCATGATTAACAACGTGCAAATAGCCAGCGAGCTGGGCTACCTGGATATTCCAAAGGGTATGCTGATCCGTGCCGAGGACATCAACAAGTTCAACCCGGAGCAGGTAGTCATCATTTGCACCGGTAGCCAGGGCGAACCAACCTCGGCCCTGACGCGCATCGCCAATAGAGATCACCGCCTGATCCGTGTGCAGCGCGGCGATACGATCATCCTTTCCGCAACTCCCATTCCTGGTAACGAGAAGATGATCAACCGTACCATCAATAATCTGTTCCGCCAGGGGGCAGAAGTCTACTATCAGGCCATCTCAAATGTACATGTCTCTGGTCATGCCGCGCAGGAAGAATTGAAGCTAATGCTCAGCCTGCTACAGCCACGCTTTTTCATGCCCATTCATGGCGAATATCGGCAACTGATTCTGCACGCCAAGATGGGCAAGACGCTGGGCATTCCCGAAGAGCGCATCGTGGTGGCTGAAGATGGCGACATCATCGAACTGACGCAAGATGCCATTCAGATTGTCGATCATGTCACGGCTGGCAACGTCTTCGTGGATGGCTTGAGCGTCGGCGATGTGGGCCAGATCGTCTTGCGCGACCGCAAAGTGCTTTCGCAGGACGGCATCCTGATGGCCGTGATGACCGTTGATAAAGAGACCGGCCAGCCTATCGCCGGCCCCGACATCGTGACGCGCGGCTTCGTCTATATGCGCGATGCCGACGAACTGCTCAACAGCGCACGCGAACAGATCGTGGAGTCGCTGAGCCATCTCAACGGTCACTCCTCCGACTGGTCGTTTGCCAAAGATAAGATCAAACAGACGCTCAGCGAGTTCCTCTATGAGAAGACGCGCCGTCGCCCCATGATTATCCCCGTCGTCATGGAGGTCTAGTCGGATTTTTGGGGGATCTGTGTTGAGAGGGAACGATGGGTGTCCGCCGTCGTTCTCTCCAACGCACGTCCTCAAAAAAATCCTCAACTGGCTGTGAGAAATAGGCTCAGCATTGCGTATGTACTCTAAAGAGAAATAGCATGCTGACTACGACACCGGCACGCTGTTCTCATGGTAAGCTTCGACCGGCATAGCGTCCACTCCTTTCCAGAGAGATGAGTAGGCAGCAAGAGCTATGCGAAGAAAGGATACCTATTTATGCGCAAACTGAGCGGTTTTGCCCAGGTCGCCTCACTGCTCGTGATCGTTGCAATGGTGCTGGCCGCCTGTGGCAGTAATTCGTCTGGCAGCGGTAGCACCACCGGCAGCGGCAGTGGCTCAACGCAGAAATCTGCGTTGAAGGTGGCGCTGGTGACAGACATCGGCGGCCTGAACGACAATGGTTTCAACCATCTGGCCTACCTGGGCTACAGCAAAGCGGAGAAGCAGTACGGTTTCCCCGAAAAAATCATTCAGACCCAGTCACAAAATGACTATGTGAACAATCTGACCACAGCCGCGCAGGCGGCGGACCTGGTGATAGCTGTTGGCTTCCTGATGCAAGGTCCCCTTGATAATGTGGCCAAGCAGTTCCCCAACAAGAAGTTTGCCATCGTCGATGGCTGTGCCACACTCGCCAACGGCAACTGCGATCCCCTTCCCAACGTCGCGCCGCTCTACTTTAAGGAGCAGGAGGCCGGTTGCCTGGTGGGCGCTATCGCGGGCCAGATGGAGGTCGATGGCCCCTCGAAGGTGCCCCATCTGCTGGGCGCGAACTCGGTGGGCGTTGTTGGTGGCCTCTCTATTCCACCGGTGAACCGCTATATTGCAGGTTTCAAGTATTGCATCAAGATGGTTGATCCCAACGTCAAGTTTAATCTGGTCTATTCGCAGGATTTTTCCGCGACCGCCAAATGTAAGGATGATGCCCTGAGCCTGATTAACCAGGACAAGGCCGATATCATCTTCCAGGTGGCCGGTGGCTGTGGCGTCGGCGCACTGGATGCCGCTCATCAAGCGGGCGTCTATGGCATCGGCGTAGATGCTGACCAGAACTATCTCTATCCACAGACCGTGATTACCAGCGCACTCAAGCGCGTCGATGTCGCTGTCTATGACACTATCGATAGCTTCGAGAAGGGCCAGTTCAGCAATAATCCGCCGCGCTTCGACCTTGCACATAATGGCGTAGGCTACGCGCCCCCCAATAGCGCCGTACCCGCCGATGCAGCCGCTAAAGCGCAGCAGTTCCAGCAGGAGATTCTGAGCGGTCAACTCACCCCGCCAGAGCAGATTCCCAGCTAAGTCAGAGCAACTAGTCAGAGCAAACAACGGCCTGTAGTACAACGCGCTACAGGCCGTTGTTTGCTCTGACTTGACATTCCTCTCCACACGGGCTATAATACTTATCAGTTGATAAATAACATCGAAAAAAGGTGATGCGGATTATGGGACGTGGACGACGCAACGCAGTAGACCACAACGATGTGGAAGAGACGAAGCGGCTCATTGTGCGCACGGCGCAGGAGTTATTCATGGAGCATGGCTATCGGGCAGTGACAACGCGACAGATCGCCGATGCCTGTGGCTTGACCCAACCGGCGCTCTATCACTACTTCGCCGACAAACGCGATCTCTATGTCGCAGTGATGCAAAATGAACTGGCGCAGCGCAAAACGGCCCTGGAACGTATTGCGCTGCGCAGCGAAAGCGTTGAGGAGCGGCTCACACAGGTGGTACGCTACCTGTTCAGCACCGAACACCGCGATCATGCCTTGATGCTGCACGACCTGCGCTACGAGATGGATGAGATGACGCAGAAACAGATGCGGGAAGCATTTCAGCAGAGTATCGTGGCCCCCATTGCCGCTATCTTTGAAGAGGGCTTTCGGAACGGCTTATTACACGATTGGCGTCACTGCGGCGTCACTGCGATAACGGCAACCCATATGTTGCTCAGCATGCTCTCTAGCCTGCTATCTATGGCCGGTGCCGACCATGCCCCGGTGCAGGTACGTGCCGAACGGGCAGAGATGATCGTGCAGGTGCTACTCTATGGCTTGATGCGTCCAGGGACGCCTGCTTAGTTTTTTTTGTGGGATACATTTATCATTTGATAAATTGGAGGCATTTTTATGGAACCTGTTTCACAGGTGAACGAGCTTCAACAGGAAGCGCCCTCGCCGCAGGTGAACGGCGACCGTGGCTATAAATGGCGTGTCATGTTCTCTGTAATCTTCGGCACCTTCATGTTCGTGCTAGACACCACAGCGGTCAATGTGGCTATTCCCACCATGCAGAAGGTCTTTGGTACCGCTGGGCATCCAGCTTCAGTGGACGCAGTAGATGGTGTGCTGACGGCCTACATCCTGGCGCTGGGGATCATCACTCCACTGGCCGGGTACCTCTCGGATCGCTTCGGTATCAAGCGTATGTATCTGCTCTCGCTGGGCATGTTTACGCTTGGTTCGATTCTCTGTTCACTCTCGCCTTCACTGGTCTGGCTGACGATCTTCCGTGCCTTGCAGGGACTGGGCGGTGGTATGCTAGGTCCGCTGGGTATCTCATTGCTCTTTAGCGCCTTCCCGGAGAAGGAGCGCGGCCTGGCTTTTGGCATCTACGGTATACCCCTGGTCTTCGCCCCGGCCAGCGGCCCCATCCTGGGCGGCTATATCGTGCAATACCTGGACTGGCGCTACATCTTCTGGATCAATGTGCCTATCGGCATCCTGGGTATCATCCTCGGCGCGCTCTGGCTGCGTGAGATGAAGCGCGGCACCTCGGCGAAGCTGGATGTGCCCGGCATCATGCTGGCAACGGTTGGTTCGGCAACCTTGTTGTATGCTATTCAGCGCGGCAGCACGCTGGGCTGGGGATCAACAACCATACTCGCGCTGCTCAGCGTGGGCATCGTCTGTCTGATCGCTTTCTTCTTCGTGGAGATGCGCGCGAAAGACCCTCTGCTCGACCTGCGCCTCTTTGGTAAGCGCACCTTCGCCTTCGCCAACATTGTCGGCTGGGTCAGCACCATCGCACTCTTTGGCTCGGAATTTCTCGTGCCGATCTACCTGCAAACGCTGCGTGGCCTGACGCCCTTGCAGACCGGTTTGTTGCTGTTGCCTCTGGCTATCGCCTCCGGCATCGTGACACCGCTGGCCGGTGCGCTCTATAACCGGCTCGGTGGACGCTGGCTGATCGCGGCAGGCGGCCTGGTGCTAGCTATTAACACCTGGAATTTCGCGCACATCACGCTTACCACGTCTTACACCTATATCATGGTGCTGCTGGCCATTCGCGGTATCGCCCTCGGCCTGATTCTGCAAACAACGCTGACCGCCGCGCTGACCGGCCTCAAGCCCATGCAGTTGCCGCGCGCCAGTTCGCTGTTGACGGCCACCCGCACCATTTTCCAATCGTTTGGCGTTGCCATGCTGGGTACGATTGTCACCAACCAGGTCACGGTCTATAACAATGCCTCGCTCAACGACCTGAAGAATCCTGCTACGGCGCTCGGTCACGAGTTCGTCGTTAAGGTGCAGCAGTTGACCGCTATTATTCAGCAGCAACAACATGTGCCCGCACAGATCGCGGCGCAAATCGCGGCTAAAGCGGCGGCGGGCCAGTTGCTCGGCCCGCTCATCCCGCTTCACTTCGTCCAGGGCATCAATGACGCCTACACCGTCACTTTCGTCCTCTCGCTGCTCTCAGCCGCCCTGGCCTTCACGCTTCCAGGTCGCCCACGCAAGGAACAAACGAGGCAAGGGGAGGAACAGGAGGAACAGACCGCTACGGTCGCCGCTACCGAGAGCGGATTGTAATCTTTCCGTTTCTCGCGCAGCATTGCCGAGTACATCGCTATGGGTGGGGCAGCGGGCCACCCGCGCGACCATAGAGGCAGCGGCGCGTGACGCACAGGCACACGATTTCATCACCAGCTTTAAGGACGGCTATGAAACGGAAATTGGTGAGCGCGGCGTGACTCTTTCGGGTGGTCAGAGGCAGCGCATCGCCATAGCACGCGCCTTGCTGACCGACCCTCGTATTCTCATCCTCGATGATTTCACCAGCGCCACCGAGGACGAGATTCAGAATGCCATCCGGCACGTCCTGTTAAAGAGAGGCCATCTCTTTGCGCCCCTTATCTTCTTCATCCTCAGGTGGTATATGGGGGGATGGCGGCGGCTCCTGACGGCGCGGTGAGAAAAGCAGGCGCAACTTCAACACGCGCTCACGCTTGCGTTCCTCGGCCAGACTACGTGAACGCGCGTTGAGAACCTCATTGAGCGAGACCATGCCGAGCAATTTCTGTTCATCATGCCGGTCTACTACGGGCAGGCGCGTGTAGCCGCTCTCTGCCATGCGATAGACCGCGTCGCGTAGTGGTTCATCGGGATACGCTACAACAGGCTTTGTGATGAGCGAGGCAAGCGAGAAATGCTTCTCCTCGCCACCGGCAAGCAGAATCTTCCTTAACTGTTCGCGTAGGTCATTGCGCGTGACCACACCGATCATTTTGCCAGCCTCGTTGAGAACCGGGAAGAGGCGCTGAATGCGCGGCACCCGATGCTCTTCCAACAGCGGCTTGACATCCTGCAAGGTGGCAGTAGAAGGCAACGCCACAACATTGGTACGCATGACTTCGCGCACAAACAGCACCTCCAGCGGGTCGATGGCGTATTCGGCGCTGATATGATAGCCGCGCCGCGCCACCTTCTCAGTCAGAATCGAGCGGCGCAGTGTCAGCACCATGCAGGTATGTGTCACGATGACAGCGACCAGGAGCGGCAGAGCGGCATTGATATCATGAGTCAGTTCTAGTGAGAAGATGATGGCGGTTAAGGGAGCGCGCATCGCACCGCCCAGCACGGCGGTCATGCAGATCAGCGACCAGAACCCCGCACCTTCATAGGGAAGCACGTGGCCGAGCAGACCGCCCAGCGCGCCGCCGATCAGCAGCAGAGGCGCGAGAATGCCGCCCGATGTGCCGGAGCCGAGCGAGACAGACCAGATCACCGACTTGACGATCAGGATGCCCAGCAGCAGACCAACGGCGGCGTTACCTTGTAAAAGCTGCTCTATAACGGTATAGCCTACGCCCAGCGCCTGGGGGAAGAAGTAGCCGCCGATGCCCACTACAATGGCACCCAGCGCGGGCCACCACATCCAGTGAATGGGCAGTTTGCGGTAGGTATCCTCGATGGCATAGATAGCCACTGTCAGGATAGCCGCCACGCAGGCCGCCAGCAAACCAACCAGTACGCAACTGAGCAGGCCGGTCACGCCCACAAAGGCCGCATGTGGGGGCACAGGAAAAAGAGGGCCAGGGCCAATGATATACCAGCGCACGAGTGCTGCCGTGCCACTGGCAAGCGCTACAGGGATCAGGCTGCGCGGCTTCCACTCAAAAAGCAACACCTCGACGCCGAGCAGCACGGCGGAGATCGGTGAAAAGAAAGTGGCCGACATACCCGCCGCCGCACCGGCCACCAGTAACGTTTTACGCTCGGCATTCGAGAGGTGAAAGAACTGCGCAATCATCGAACCGAGCGAGCCGCCGGTCACAATGATCGGCCCCTCGGCACCGAACGGGCCACCGGAACCAATCGAAATAGCTGATGACAACGGCTTGAGCCACGTCACCTTCGGCTCAACCTTGCTGCCGTTAATCAGAATGACCTCCATCGCCTCCGGGATGCCATGCCCACGAATGCGCTCCGAGCCGTAGCGTGCCATAAAACCTACAATGAGTGCGCCAAAGACAGGCACAAGAATCACCAGCAGACCCAGGTGATTGCCAACTGGAGCGCGCAATGTGAAATTCCATTGTTGAAAAAAGAGCAAATTGGTAAAAAGTCCGATCAAACGTAAAAGAATCAGGGCAATAATAGCCGCCAGGATGCCTACCACTATTGCGATCAGCGAGATCATCAATGTACGCGGCGTCATGGTAAAATCGCCGAGTTCGCCTTGCTTCTCCTCGCCACTAAACGCTTGAACGACCTTCTGCCACAGAGTCGTAGCCAAGACAAAAACCTCCTTTTCACTGTGCAACCCTTGTGATAATTATATCGTAAGACGACATAAAAAGGAAGAAGGGGGCAACGCAAATATGCGACATGGGTATCATGCCGCTTGCTACCCACGAGGGGTATCACTACAGGCGGTGGCATTTCTTCACCATTGCTAGCCTTTTCTTCTCACATATCAAATTGTTTCAAGCTGTACCATCCAATGGATGCGCTAATATGACAGGCAAGACCCATTTATTTCCAGTGCAGGCATCATGTTTGCCTGGAAGGTAATTTGTATAGTGAAAGAGAGGCAAACGTACACATGCGTAACGACCAACGGATCTGGGGGTACGTCAAACAGCATCGAGCGGTCAGCATTATGGTGGGACATGGGATTGTCCTGTTTGTGATGGTGATGGTGTTGTTGAACACGGCCCTCGGTTCTGCCCTTGTGAGCGCACTGGCCCAGTCGCCGTGTTCCAGTGGAGATCGCACCTACGTTGTTGTGAGCGGCGATACACTGAGCATGATTGCGGCCCGCTACAACACGACCTGGCAGACGCTGGCATCGTACAACAAGCTGGCGAATCCCAATCTTATCTACATCGACCAGCATATCTGCATTCCGGGGCATAGCAGCACAACTGCACAGAGCCAACCGGCTCCACTACTGGGTTTCGCCAATCTCTTCCCTTACGGACAATGTACCTGGTGGGCCGCGCAGCGCTACTATCAACTCCATCACGTCTATGTGCCGTGGACGACCAACGCCAACGCCTGGCAGTGGACGCAACGCGCGTATGATGCGCACTGGCGTGTCTCCACGCAGCCCAGCGCGGGAGCGATCATCGACCTGCAACCCTGGGTAGAGGGGGCCTACGGTCTGGGGCATGTCGCCGTCGTTGAGCGCGTCCTTAGCAACGGGGATGTGATTGCCAGTAACATGAACTGGGGCATTTACTATTGGAAAGTGACATATGTGGAGTTTGCACCCGGCCCTGGTGTGACCTTCATCACAGTGTAGAAAGAACCCGTTGACATTTGTCGGGCAGGAACAACAGTCCGGCAAATGCCAACAATAATATTTTTAAGAGCTGGCCGGAATCGCGCTGATAGCTTTCTCCTGGGCGTCCAGTTCCTCGTGGCCTTCAAAGAGAGGATGCTGCATGAACCATTGCTGACAATCGAAGGGGGCCTCGCCGGGAGCAGGGGTGATGCGTTGATATGTGCCATCAGCAGCCAACTGGTGAGCGTTGGCGTTATCGGCCAGCAGCGGCTGGATAATCTTCTCCGCAATCACATCGCGGAGCAATCTCGACTCGATGGGGACGAGCGTCTCTACGCGATTATCGAGGTTGCGCTGCATCATATCGGCGCTGCCGATGTATATTTCAGGATTACCGTTATTACCAAAGTAGTAGATGCGGCTGTGTTCCAGGAAGCGACCCACAATACTGCGCACGCGAATGGTTTCGCTGATGCCTGGCAGACCCGGACGCAGGCAGCAGATGCCGCGTACAATCAGATCGATTGGCATACCGGTCTGCGAGGCGCGGTAGAGCAGGCGAATAATATCCGGGTCGGTCAGCGCATTCATCTTAAAGATCAGGCGTCCATTGCCATGCTGTTCGTGCAAGGCGATCTCGCGTTGAATGCGCTGGACAATACCACGCCGCAGGCTGACCGGCGCAACTAACAGGCGGCGATACTCCGTCTGGCGCGAGTAGCCGGTCAGAGAATTGAATAGTTCGGAGACATCGGCCCCTATGTCGGGACGGCAGGTCAGTAAGCACAGGTCCTCGTAAATGCGTGCCGTCGAGGCATTATAGTTGCCGGTACCGATATGCACGTAGCGACGCAGCTTCTCGCCCTCCCGGCGCACCACCATCGCCACCTTGCAATGCGTCTTCAAGCCGACCAGGCCATAGACAACATGTACGCCGGCGCTTTCCAGTTCACGCGCCCAGGTAATATTATTCTCTTCATCGAAACGCGCCTTGAGTTCAACCAGCACCGCCACCTGTTTACCGTTCTCGACCGCTTCTAGCAGTGCCTTGACGACCGGCGAATTAGAGCCGACACGATAGAGCGTCTGTTTAATCGCCAGCACCTGCGGATCGCTTGCCGCTGCGCGAATAAACTCGACGATGGAGTTAAAGCTATCATACGGGTGCTGCAAGAGCAGATCATTGCGCCGGATGGCGGAGAAAATATCTGCGCCGGTGTGCAGAAAAGCGGGAATGCGTGGTACAAATGGCGTATCTTTTAACTCTGGCAGGTTCAGACGATAGAGTTCCATCAGGTCGCCCATGCCGAGAGGGCCGTCGATGACCGTTAAATCACTGCTAGCAATCTCCAGATTCTTGATGAGCAGATTGCGAATGCGCCTGGGCATAGAGGGATTGACCGCTAAGTCCACCACCGAGCCGAAGCGGCGCTCACGCACTTCCTGTTCAATATAGGTTAGCAAAAGCAGGTCAGAGGCCTCATCGTCTTTAATTTCAATATCGGCGTCGCGTAAGACGCGAAAAGGATAGGATTCCCAGACTGCGAAGCCGGGAAAAAGCTTGTTCAGATGGGCAGCGATGACCTGCTCAATCCAGACGAAGGCATAGACCTTCTCTTCACCATCTTCGGTCGGCACCGGTACCAGGCGGGGCAACGAAGGCGGCACTTTGACACGCGCAAAACGCTCACCCAGCACCGGGTCGCTAATCACCACCGCCAGATTCAGGCTACGATTGGAGATATGGGGAAAGGGATGACTGGTATCGACGGCCAGGGGTGTCAGGACCGGGAAAATCTCCTGCTCGAAGTAGTTGAGCATGGCAGTGCGTTGTCGCTGATCTAATTGCTCATAATTGAGAACATAGATATGCTGCTCTGCCAGTAGAGGTTGCAGAGTCTCGCGCCAGTACTGACGCACCTCTTGCACCAGAGGAGCTAGGCGCTGGCGCACCGCCGTTAATTGCTGCTCAGGCGTAGAGCCATCGGGGCTACGCACCTTTTTACCGGAAGCAATCTGATCCTTGAGGCCCGCCATGCGAATCATGATGAATTCGTCCAGGTTTGTCTCAAAAATGGAGAGGAACTTGACGCGCTCTAGCAGAGGGTGGCGCGCAGCCTTCGCTTCATGGAATACACGGCGGTTGAACTCAATCCAGCTCAACTCACGATTAATATACAGCTCTGGTTTTTCTAAATCTGTAGAGGAGGATGACAGTGTGTTATGCATAAGGCGAACCCATCCCTGCCGCTAGAAAGAGACGTCATCGGTGATGATTGTATCACGTAGTAGCAGAGAATGGCAAAACAGGGCAGTGTTCTCAATGCGAACAGGGCGACCGCGTCCCTCGCGGTCGCCCTGTCTGTCTCCTTGCCTACTCGCTATTCGTGCAGCGTGCGGTTCTCTTAGTGGTCGAAACCAAATCTGACGATGCCGCCGATATCTGGTGTGCCGAGGCCGGTAGTCATATCATAGTATGGAGTGGTGGGGTAATAGCCGTTATTGTTCTCCGTTTGATTGACACCGGTGATGTCATGGAAGGAACGGCTATAGGCATTGGACGAATTGAACAGCTCGTAGAGGCCGTCAGCAGCGTTGCCAAAACGTTGATTGTGAGCACTATCCCAGAGCGCAATCACGCCTGACCAGAGCGGGCTGGCGAGGCTAGTGCCACCAATGCCAAACCATCCAGGCGGAGTAAGGCCGCCGGAGAATGAGGCACAGGTGCTGTTGGTTTTGGGATTACCCGTGCAGTATTCCGCGTATGGCGTAAATTCGTCGGCATTGGCCGAGACATCTGGCACCTCGCGGCAGTACTGCTGCTGCTGCCAATTGGCAATGCTACCTTTTGTCTGTGACGGGCTACAATACGAGAGACCTTGACTATAGCTACTAACCACCCCAGGCCCCTGCTGGTATGACGGCGCGGGCCAGAAGATGCTGACACCACCACCGCCAGCGCCAAACTGACCGCAGGCGTTTAACGCGGTGGCAGAGCAGAGGTTCAGCGGATTCCAAACCGTTTCAAACCCTCTGGGATACGAGGGATGCTGATTGCTGCCGGGATCAAAGCTGCCAAAGGACGTGCCACCGACGGCGGTCACATAGGGCTGCGAAGCCGGATCATCGACAGCAAGAGCATTCAGTGAAGGGCTACCGGTATCACGTAAGCAATCGTAGGCTCCGGTGTCGCCAGCGGCCGCGAACATGCTCTGCCCTTGTGTTGCCATTTGCGCAAAGGCCAGTGACTCGGCTTTTGCGCTGGCATAACCGGCATCTTGCTCACAGATACCCCAACTGGAACTGATCGCATCGGCCAGGTTATCGTTAGCAATCTTGAAATACTCATCAAGTACCGTAATACCTTGCTGATCGTTGGGCGCATTGTAGACCAGAATGCGATCAACTCTGGGCGTGACAGCAATTTGCATCTCGATATCTGCTTCCACCTCGATATCGCCTGAGTAGTCTCCAGGGGGATTACACTGGTCACCCTTTGGGCACTTCGGTGTGATCGGGCCGCCATCGACGTTGATATCGACCAGCGGGACTTGTTTCGATGAACCAAAGAACTGCTGTTCATAGGTAGTAATGTCGGCAGGTGTATAACCAGATAGCTCAAAGACGGCCAGCGTTACTCCCTGACCATTGCCGCGTTCCCACTGCTGATGCACGTTTTTCGCATTATACAGACTGGTAATCTGGCTGGGGGTCAAGCCACTACCACCGGGGCCTGCACCATAGTGTGGTACTGCACGACCTGTCTGTTGTGCTGCCTGGCGCGTGGTGAGATAGTGAGTATGCAGCCTCACAGTATTGGAGAGGCCCACCACGCCCAGGATCAGGCCACTCAGACTCGCCGGAACCTGCACTGCCGTGCTGTTCTGAAAGAAGGTCTGACCGTCAGCGGCCTGATAGTTACTAATCTGCGTATGGAATGCCTTCTCGATCTGGGCCGTCGTACCGGTGGCCAGCAAGAGGAAAGGTGTTGAGGATCGAG
>DAOTVZ010000168.1:0-6818 GCA_034436045.1 Ktedonobacteraceae bacterium
AATCACGCCCCTACGGGATGATGCCATTGCTGGTCTCGGATGAAAAAATTCATCATCACACCCCTACGGAAGATAAAAGAAAACGGTATATAACGATGTCTCAGCCATTCAATAGTGGTACCAGCCAGCCACTGAGTACAACAACAGCGCGCATGGCTGCCATCCGTCTAAAATCGGCTAATAAATATATCTTTCGGGCCTTGCTCAGCCTGGCCTCTGCCAACTTAATGATTCGCATTATGGGAATGCTGAATCAGATCGTGGTTGCTGCGCGTTTTGGCGGCGGGGCTGCGATGGACGCCTATACTGTCGGTCAATCGGTGCCCTCAACGCTGTCAGACCTGCTCTCCAGCGGCCTGGAAGCATCGGTAATTCCGATTTACACGCAAGTGCGCGTACAACAAGGGCGCGAAAAAGCCTCGCGCTTGTTCAGCACGTTGCTCAACATCCTGGCGCTCTGCCTGTTGGCCTTTGTCGGGCTTATGCTGCTGTTCCGCAATCAGTTGATCTCGGCACTGGCACCCGGTCTGCCTTCCCCCACCCACAATATCGCTCTGTCCCTGGCTCCCTTCATCTTCCCGGTGCTGATCTTCATGGCAATCAACAGCTTCATGGAGTGCCTTCTCAATGCAATGGGACAGTTTGGCTGGCCGGCCTACGCAGGAGTGCTAGGGCCATTGACGACGATGGTGCTGGTCATCATTGCCGGTAAAACTTCAGCAGGTCTGCTTATTCTCTGTGTGGGATTACTGCTCGGCGAGGCTTTGCAACTGATCGTGATCTCTATCCGCGCTCACAGGGCGAAAATCCGTTACAGGCTGATGCTGGACCTGAAGCAGCCGGAACTAAAAGCCATCTGGGTGGTAGGGTGGCCCGCTACACTCGGCGCATTGATCAGTTTAGCCAGCCCACTGGTTGATCAAATGTTTGCCGCACCACTCCACCCTGGCAGCATCTACGCGCTCAACCGCGCGCTCAGCCTGATCGGCGTGCCCACAGGTGTGCTTTTCTCCTCTGTTGGACGCGCGGCCTTGCCTTATCTCTCCAGTCAGGCTAAGGCCAACAATATGAAAGCCTTCAAAGAAACACTGCGACTCTATCTGTGGGCTATCGGCATCGGCACCCTGGGCCTGAGTGCGTTCATGATAGTATTATCCCGCCCTATTGTCTATATCATTTTTCGACATGGCAATCTGACGGACGATCAGGCCAATTTGATAGCCACGACGTTTATCGGCTTCGCCATTGGCTTAACGCCAATGGCTATCGGCTTCATTGTCGCACGCGCCTTCAGTGCGCTGGGCAAAACGAAAATATTGATGTACGTGACTGGCTTTAGCGTCGTCGCCAATGCCGTTTTTGACGCCATCTTCGCTCACTACTGGCAGAGCTTTGGTATCGCGTTATCCACATCCGCCGTCTACTGCTGCACCATGATTATCCTGATCTTCACGCTGCGCTCCATCATCGGCAAACTGTACTTGCTGCGCCCGCCGCGCGAAGTTATGAAGGTTCTCTGGCGCGTCGGCCTGGGTCAGTATTACATTAACTGGCTCATCTGGAAGGAAGAGAATTTTTCTGATATGAGATTACCTTATGGTCTACGCAAAAACGTCATACGCGGCGTTATTATCGCTGTTGCTTTTATCAGTGTCATCGCCGGTACTATTCTTAATAGAACCATCACGCTGAGTGCCGCCTTTGGCTCCATCATCCTGCTGGCTTTCTTCCGCTACCGCTATTTCCTGCTGCTGGTCTGGGTGCTGCTGAACGCCTTCATCGGCTCAAACATAGCAGCTTTTAGTGGCAACCATTTCCTCTCCGGCCTGACCATTCCGACGCTCTTGCTCCTCTTCGTATTCCCGACAAAAGAGGCGTTTAAACGAATGGTAGCGCTACCGATTTTCCTGGCCTTTATAATCTGGGTTCTCTTAGGCAGTTGGCGCAGCCCTCTCTCAATGGGGCAGTTTTTCACCGACTGGACGATCATGCTGGATGCCATCGGCATCTCGGTGCTAACAATTTTTGTCATCACTGATCGAAAGAGAATGCTGCATCTGATCGATATGATCCTGCTGCCTTCCGTCTTCATTGCGCTCTACGGTATCTATGGCTATATTGTCAAAAAGAACGGCGTTATATCGCCATCGACTTCGCTCTTCCGCATTAGCTCTATCTTTGGCAATACGCCGCCAACATTCGCGCTCTTCCTCTCCATTATCATACCGCTCGCTATCTATCGCACCTTTACACTACGCGGGGCACGTCGCCTGATTGGCCTGGGCATCCTGCTGATCTTCCTGGCCGCTCTGGGGTTGACCTTCACCCGCGCCGCCCTTGCAACAGTGCCGGTGAGCATCATCGTCATGATTATCTTCCTGCCCTCGCGCCGGTTACGTATCAGCCTCATTGCGGGCCTGATCGTGGTTACTGCGCTCGTCGTGCTGGTATCAACAGTAGGAAACTTGCCAATCTTCAGCCGTTTCTTTAGCGCCGACGTAGTGACACTGAACGGGCGCATTTTTCTCTGGCAGGCCATTATCGATCACTTCGATCCAACTAACCTGCTAGGCATGGGCCTGCATTCATCTGACGCGCTCCTGACTAATCTGCAAGTCAGCAATGGCGGGCGCGGCGTCATCGCAACCGCGACTCACAACATCTTTCTGGAGTCTCTCTACGAGGAAGGCATTCCTGGAGCGCTCTTCCTGGTAATGATGTTCATCGCCTTCGCCGTTTCGTTGTTACGCAAAGTACGGCAGGCTAACGACGATTATCGCATGCTGCTGGCAATGGCTATCGCCGTTCTCTTCAACGTCGTTGTGCAGTCCTTTGAGTCCAATGACTTCTGGAACCCCAGTGTGGGCCTCTACTTCTGGATCGTGATGGCTTTGCCGTTTGCCATGTGCTGGACAGCCGCTACCAGAGGAAGGGCTAGAGTGATGGCGGATGCGGAGTCAAATGGCTCGAAAGACGCTATAGCAGAAGATGGTTTGTCTGAGGAAAAACAACTGGTTACTATCTAGCAAATACTCTGTGATATATATCAGGCATAAGATGCTTGTATCTTTCTTACAAGGAGATCATTTGTGGGAGATCGTTTACGAATTTATATCATTGCCTGGATGTTTGCTCCCCTGGTGGGAGGAGCCGAGGTGCGTGCCGAAAAGCATGCCCGCCAGCTTATGGCTCTTGGCCATGAGGTGACAGTTGTGACCATCCGGTACAATAAGCAATGGCCCCAAACAGAGGTGCTGGACGGTCTGCGTATCGTGCGTATCGGTGGTCTTTACAATAGTAAGGGCATTTTGCGCATTGGGCGTTTGGGACATTTCCCTATTGATATTCTGCTGCTTTTCACACTCTGGCGGCAACGCCATCGCTTCGATATTATTCATGCGCTCCAGTTATCTCCCCTGGCAGCAGTAGGCACACTGGTGGCAAAACTCGCTCACAAAGGCATGGTCATCAGCATTCCCAGTACCGGGCCGGGTAAGACACAGCACGCCGAGGATGCCACCCTGATGGCCGATACACTGGCCGAAAAACTGACGGATCTGAGCTTCCTGAAAGTGCCATTCAAAGATATCGTCGTGGGCGACATCGCCTATCTTTCACAGTCAGCCCTCGGTGGTCGTCAGATCGTAAACTGGCTCAAAAAATCTGATGCTTACTATCAACTGTTAAGCAGTCGCAGCTTTCCCTACATGACCACTCATGGCTTCCAGCGCGACCGGCTCTTCCTTGTACCCAATGGCGTTGATGCCCAGAAATTTCATCCGGCACCGGAGCTTCGCCCTGACCCCGCACAGCCGGAACGCACGCTGCTGTGTGTCGCGCGGCTGCAATATCCAAAGGGCATCGACGTGTTGCTGCACGCCTGGGGGCGCATGATGCATCAGCCATCTGGATGGCGCGCGCACCTTCGTCCCAAACTGCTGATAGCAGGCGAAGGGCCATTATTGCCACAATTGCAGCGCATCGCCGCCGAACTGGAAATTACCGATAGTGTCGAGTTCCTGGGGTTACAACGCAATGTTCTTCCCCTGCTCCAACAATCCTGGGGCTTCGTGATGCCCTCGCGCTGGGAAGGCATGCCCAATGCCTTGCTAGAAGCAATGTCCTGCGGGCTTCCCTGCATCGCCACCCGCGTCAGTGGCAGTGAAGATATTGTGCAAGATGGCATTAACGGCCTGCTGATTGAGCCGGAGCAGCCAGAGGCGCTGGCCCAGGCTATGCGGCGCGTGATCGAAGACAGCGACTTCGCAGCACGTCTGGCTCAAGAAGCACGTGCGACCATCCTGCGCGACTACCAGCTCAGCCGTGTGGTGGAGAAGTGTGTCGAACTCTACCAGCACGCCCTGTCGCACGAAGCACCTTCATTACCGCTCGCATTGGAGGGAGTGCATAAATGAGCCAGATGAGCAATAAACCAAGAATCTATGTAACTATTCCAACATTTTACCCATACATCGGTGGCGCTGAAACACAGACGCTGGCTCAATGTCAACTGTTGCGTGAACGCGGCTATGATGTACGTATCTTCACTTTTCATCTTGAACACCATTGGGCCAAACAAGAGATAGTGGGCGGTGTGCCAGTCACTCGCGTAGGGAAAATCCTGCTGGGGAAACGAAAGCACTGGCCACGTCCACTGCAACAATTCGCCTACCTGCTGGCAATGCTGCTCATGACCTGGACGTTCTGGCAGAAGCGCAACGAATACGACATTCTGCAAATCTGCCAGTTTAACCTGCTGGTGCTGCCTCTCTCTTTCGTCTGTCGTCTGGCCCACAAGCCCATGACGATTGTCCTCATCAGCGCGGGCGCAGGCAAACCAACCAAGACCAACGAACCGGCCCGCCTACTGGCAGGGCCGCTTGATCCGGCCCTGCCCTGGCTGCAAGTCGATAGCAAAACATGGATTGATGGCGACCTCTATGGAGTCGAACGCGCTGGCTCCTTTATCGTCCAATACTTACGCGCGACGCTGCGACGCATGGGAGCGGTCATTATTGTTCTTAGCACACGCATGGAGCGCTATCTCTCCGCCCATCGCTTCCTGTTACCGGGAACGCGCCTGATCCCGAACGGCGTTGATATTGAGCGCTTCCATCTCGCTCCTGCCGATATGCCAGTAGGGGAACGCCCACACACAGTCGTCTGCGTCTCAAAAATGCGTTGGGAGAAAGGGATTGACACGCTATTGCAGGCATGGCGGCTGGTGCATGAGCAATTGCCGGAGGCGCGCCTGATCCTGGTCGGCAGCGGCCCTATTGAAGCACAATTGCGACAACTGGCACAGGCGTTAGGTATCAGCGAAGCCGTTGAATTCGCCGGCCTGCGCAGTGATGTACCGGAACAGTTGCATCGCGGGTACATTGCGACCCTTCCATCGCGCTGGGAGGGCATGCCTAATGCCTTGCTAGAAGCAATGGCCAGTGGCGCTGCCTGCGTGGCAACACGGGTGAGCGGTAGCGAGGATCTGATCCAATCGGGAATAAACGGCCTGCTCGTCGAGCCAGACGACTATCAGGCAATGGCAGAAGCGTTGCTCACCCTGTTACGTGATCCTGTCCTGGCCCAACGCTATGGTCAGGCCGCACGCGCCACCGTCGAGCAGCATTATACACTGAACCAGGTAATCGAGATGTATACCGACATTTACTATACCATCACGCAACGTAACCAGATTAGCATCTTCTCCGATGAGGTCAGTAACACTTATAAGCAAGAACAAAATACCCTGAAAATGCCAGGATAGGGATGGAGATTTATCCCGTCCTGCCTGCTGCTCGTGTCGAGCGCGTGGAGTAATGCCGTCCTGGAAGCGAGTTATCTCCCGCGAATCACACGACGAAACGGCTCAGGCGGGATAAATCTCCGCCCCTACACTGACTTATTTCGGCGGATGACATTATGCATGAAAGATTGGATGAATTCTACTATGTGCGGGATTGCAGGTTTTATAGATCGAACATACGCTCACGACGAGGCAGAACGCCTGCTCGACCGAATGTGCCAGGTCATTCGCCATCGCGGGCCGGATGAACAGGGCATATGGGCAGGTGATGGCGCGGGATTGGGCATGCGGCGTCTCTCGATTATCGACCTGTCGGGGGGCCATCAGCCGATTTTCAATGAGGATCAGAGCGTGCTGGTCGTCTTCAATGGCGAAATTTATAACTATCAATCGCTCAAACAAAGCTTGCAGGCGCGTGGCCATCAGTTTGCGACGAATAGCGACACTGAGGTGATTGTACATGCCTATGAGGAATACGGTGATGAATGTGTGACGCACCTGCGCGGTATGTTTGTCTTCGCGCTGTGGGACAGAAAACAGCAACGCTTGCTGGCCGCGCGTGACCGCTACGGCAAAAAGCCCTTCAACTACTATTGGGATGGGCAGCGCCTGATCTTCGGCTCCGAGATCAAATCGCTGCTGGAAGCCAGCATTCCACGCGAAGTTGATCCCATCGCACTGGACGAATACCTGGTCTATCGCTACGTGCCAACACCGTTGACGATGTTCAAGAACGTCAAAAAGCTGCCCGCCGCGCATGTGTTGATCTATGAAAACGGGCAGATAAGTATCAAACGCTACTGGGAATTGCCCTTTACGCCCACCAATTACGATGATGAGGTAACGGCGCTGGCACGCATCCAGGCTTTGCTCAAAGAGGCCGTGCAAATACGCCTGATGAGCGAAGTGCCGCTTGGTGCCTTTCTGAGCGGCGGCGTTGACTCCAGCGTTGTTGTCGGCTTCATGAGCCAGTTGATGTCACAGCCGGTCAAAACTTTTTCTATCGGCTTTGAAG
>DAOTVZ010000169.1:0-4906 GCA_034436045.1 Ktedonobacteraceae bacterium
GTTGAGCTGGACGCCTTGCAGGACATGATGCTGTGCATCGGTGAGCTGGACCTGGAAAGCTGCCAGCATGCGCGTACTGGCGGCGAAGTGTCCATGCAGTTCCGTCAGCGTCAGGGTCAATGCCCCCTGCGGAGCGGCTCCAGCGGCAGTAGCTTTGGAAAGATTGAGCGCCCCAGGAGGGACAATGACCTCGAAGCGCGTTCCTTGCGTATCGGTGCCGACCAGGTGAACGGGAGCCACGCTGGTGCTGCCTGCGGGCGCATTCAAAAAGGAGCTGGAAAGTGTCTGGCTCACCGTGGCGACGCCGGGTGGCTCGGCACTGGGCAACGGCGGCGTGGTCTGAGAGGACGTGTGCCAGAACGGGAGGGCCTGTGAACCGTGCGGCAGGACATGGGGGCCAGTGGAGGCATGATACGGACTGCCCTGCTGCAAGAACTGTGCCAGCGTCATTTGAGGTGGCGGGCTGGCGGCTTGCGAGCCAAAGATGCCATGCATCGCACTCCAGCCGCCGATCACGCCGGAGAGCAACAAGATACTCAGGCAGACAATAGAGAAGAGACGGCGTTTCGTCAGATGGAGCCGCCCAAAAGGCTTGCGTGGTGATGGCGGAAGCGGTGAAGAATCTTCAGGAAAAGGTCTTGGATCTCTAAACATTGATTTTTCTCACGGTATCACAAAGCATCACAGATTACAAAAGCGACGATACATAACGACAACAGTACGTAAGTAAGATAGTATCTCAGTTCTTGTTTGCTGACCCCCTTTCTTGCCAGGTAAGATAGCCGCTAGAGTGGCGATGACACCCAATCATCAAGCTCGCATGTGGACTTGACACCAGCAGTTATAGCATGCAATAGTCGGGGTTATCAATAGGCATGAACAATTTTTATGATTTCTTAATACACTGCATAACTTCAAAATATACTAAATTATTTTTTTTGACTCATTTTGTGTCAGAGATATTAAAAAATTACGTGATTTTTTAATTACCAAAAAGTACTATCATCGATGTGCGGGATGGCGGGCAATCGACTAAGAACCGATCATTTCCCCAAAGGCTATATGCGGAATGTATAGATGGGCAACAGGCATTATCTCTACTGGCACGATATGTCGGCACAACAGCCATTGTATGATGCCCACGAGGGGCATCACTACATGGAGTTATACTGCAAGTGATAGCGTCTATATGGCGCTAGGCGCTTTCACCGTTAATAGCGGATTGATAGGCTTCTAGCAACTTGGGTACCGTCTCATATTGTGAGAGGGTGTCGGGGGGAATCCAGCGCATGGCTACCGCCTCCCAGTCGGTTTTGATCGCTTCCGGCACCAGCACCTCAAAGAGAAAGGGATGGACATAGAAATGGCGGTTCAGTTCGGCATCCTCGTGTTCGACAATCGCGCCGCGTTTGAGCATGCGCACCTGATCACGTTGTAGCGAGGTTTCCTCGCGGATCTCCGTGAAGGCTTGCTCCTCCGGTGTCACACCCGGCTCAACGAAGCCACTGATGCCCGCCCAATGACCATGATAGCTGCCAACCCTGGAACTGCGCTGCACGATCAGAATGCGCGGTTGCTCGCCATCGTTGCGCTGCAAGAAACACGTAACCACGTGCGTCGGGCGCAGATTGCCTTGCTGATCCGTGTGATTCGTTGTATTCATTCTGCGTACTCCTTAATAGCAAATTCGCCAATCTATGCTGAGTTTCGTAACTTTGTGCATAGCAAGAAACGTTTAAATACATGTCGATATAGAAAGCATAGGGGTGTGCGTCAACATCCCAGGGGTATATGATAACGATGCCAACTCAAGAACTGACGACTGTTACTACACCGAAGGCGGTAGCGGAAGTGCCCGCGCTCTCACCCTGGCGGGCCATGTGGCGGACATGGGCAAGTGCGACACGCGCCGTACTGCCCATCTTTCTTGTCACGCGCATCGTCTTTGTGTTGCTGACATACCTGGGCGGCGTGCTGTTCTTTGTCCCCAACTACTGGCTGGGATCGCTCTCGCTGCACGATGTACTGGATACCTGGTATCGCTGGGATAGTGTCCAGTACGCCAATATTGCCATGCATGGCTATACGACCCTGGCGGATGCCGCCTTCTTCCCGCTCTATCCGGTGCTGGAGCGTATGCTGTATCTGCCGTTCCATCAAGGTATTCTGCTGATCGGCATGACTATCTCCAATCTGGCCTTTCTCGGCACCTTGATCGTGCTGTATCGATTAGTCGAGACAGAGTTTGACCGACCAACAGCCTATCGCAGCGCGCTCTATCTGGCGATTTTTCCGTCGGCGATGTTCTTTTTCGCCGCTTATAATGAATCACTTTTTCTCTTTTTCATGTTACTCAGCATTTACAGCCTGCGGCGCGGTGCCTGGTGGCTGGCGGGTCTCTTCGGCGCGCTGGCAACATTGACACGCTCGGCGGGCCTTTTCCTCGTCCTGGTCTACCTGTGTGAGTTTGCGCGTTACCATTACACACATTTTGTCACACTCTGGCGCACATGGCGGGAACGCATGCACCTGACGATGCGCAGTTTCGCCTTCCTGCTCAAGTTGTTACCCATACTGTGCATTCCGCTCGCGCTGGGCCTCTATGCATTCGCGCTCAGTGTGCGCTTCCACGACCCCTTGGCCTTCGATCACGCCCAGGTTCACTGGCGCACCAGCATGACATTTCCCTGGACCGGCCCACTAATTGCCTTCTGGACTGTACTGGCCGAATCGCCTTTCACTTTTGTTACGACGCATGACCTCATCGAGTTGACATCGCTTGCTCTCTTCCTGGCGCTGCTCGCTCTCTGCTTCGTGGGGCCGTTGCGCTTCCGGCGCGATCAGTGGGTTTTCCCACTGATTGGCCTGTGTATCCTGGGCGTCGCGCTCATCTTTCCCGGCATACCGCGTCATGGCGGATTGCCTTACGACCCGCTACCCTCCACCGAGCGCTTTGTGCTGGAGGTCTTTGCCGGCTTCATTATGCTGGCGCGCCTGGGGCGACGCAACTGGTTCCATCAGGGCTATTTGCTGATCTCGTTGCCCCTGCTGGCCTTCTTTACCTTCCAATTTATGACGGGGCACTGGACAGTTTAGACGGGGTTTGCAACGCTTCATTCTTGACGTCTGGCTCCCACTCCTATATAGTATGGTTGTCAAATAGTATATTTTTGCTTATCGTTCGCAAAAATCTTGACAATTCATCCTATATTGCCCGTTGCGAGCCTTGACGGGCTACTGGCCCGTACAATTGGAGGTAGGCCGACGTGTTACTCACTACGTCCACAATGATTGCCTTCGCCCTCATCCTGCTCCTGGGTGCCTTTGTTGCGCTGGGGGCGGGCTACCTGTATGGAAGGGCACAAAATAAAGCTCAGTTTGAGCAGGCGTTGCGCGCTGAGAAAGAGAATAACGAGCGGCGCTTACTCGAAGCACAGGAGCAGCAACGCATCGCTCTGCGCGAAGCCCGTGATGAAACCGCGCGCTTCCGCGATACTATCGAGCGCGAGAACGCAGAGCGGCGCGCCGAGTTGCTGCGCCAGGAGCAGCGCATACAGCAGAAGGAGGAGAATCTGGAGCGCAAGCTCGCCGCACTGGAGCAGCGAGAACGCAAATTGAATCATAAAGAGCGCACTATTGAGCAGAGCCGCAACGAAGTGGAGGAACTGAAGCAGCATCAGGTCAAGGAACTGGAACGCATCGCCCAGATGACGCAAGAGGAGGCGCGTACCCTGTTACTAAACCAGATCGAGAGCCAGGTGCGCGAGGAAGCTGCGCAACGGGCGCGCCTGATTGAAGAGCAGGCGCGGGAGCAGGCCGAGGCACGTGCCCGCGAGATTATCACGCTGGCGATCCAGCGCTGTGCCTCTGACCAGGTATCCGAAGCCGTAGTCTCGGTGGTGCAGTTGCCCAACGAAGAGATGAAAGGGCGAATTATCGGGCGTGAGGGGCGCAACATCCGCGCGCTTGAGGCCGCAACTGGCGTTGATCTCATCATTGATGATACTCCAGAGGCCGTCGTTCTTTCCGGTTTCGATCCCATTCGGCGTGAGGTGGCGCGTATCGCGCTTAATAAGCTCATCCTCGACGGGCGCATTCACCCGGCGCGCATCGAAGATGTAGTTGCCAAAGCGCGCCAGGAGGTCGAGATGGTGGTGCGTGAGGCCGGCGAGCGCGCAGCGATGGAGGCTAACGTGCATGGCCTGCCGCCGGAACTGCTCAAAATTCTGGGCCGTCTGCATTTCCGCACCAGTTACGGCCAGAATGTGCTGGCGCACTCGGTCGAAGTCTCGATTCTGGCCGCGACCATCGCCCACGAGTTGGGAGCCGATGTCAACGTCTGTAAGACGGCGGCTCTGCTGCACGATCTGGGCAAGGCCGTTGATCAGGAGGTTGAGGGACCACATGCCATTGTGGGTGGCGAGATTGTGCGCCGTTTCGGCAAGTCGCCACGCATTGTGCATGCCATCGTCGCGCACCATGCCACCGAGGCCGAGCCACAAACGCTGGAAGCCGCGATTGTGCAGGCGGCGGATGCCATCTCGGCGGCGCGTCCCGGTGCCCGGCGCGAGACCATCGACCTCTATATTAAGCGCCTGGAAGCTCTAGAAGATATCGCCAATTCGTTCACGGGCGTAGAGAAGTCCTTTGCCATCCAGGCCGGACGCGAGATTCGTATCATCGTCAAGCCGGAGGAGATCGACGAGCTGGCCGCCAGTCGCCTCTCCAGTGAGATCGCGCGCAAGATTGAGGAGAGTATGGAATATCCTGGCCAGATCAAGGTCTGTGTGGTGCGCGAAACCCGTTCCGTCGATTATGCCCGCTAACCGTTTGATCCCGTAGGGGCGTGCTTCATCACGCCCTGAGCGCGGCCCGACAGACGAACGAGCAGGGCGTGATTCATCAC
>DAOTVZ010000170.1:0-2800 GCA_034436045.1 Ktedonobacteraceae bacterium
CGCCTCCTCTTTGGCCCAGGCCGGTATCAATCCCCAGCGTAGCATGGTGAGCTGCGCTTCTTCATCCGCGTGCGCTCGCACTATCGCCACCACCTCCTGGGTGGGCGCGATGTTATAGCGCGGCATGGTAGAGAGTGTTGGGGCCACATGAAAGATAGTGGCAATCCGTTGTACATCGACAGTTAGTGTGAAACGCCCGCACATATGTTGCTCCTGCTCTGAGCTAAACGAGAGAACCTTCGTGATTCGCTGCCGACGCCCCAGGCGTGCGTGCCGCGAGAAAACCATTACTTCATTGTAGCTATTCTTTTTATGTGCGAGCAAGACGGCAAATAGAGGCCCCTCCATCCTGTTGGTAGGGGCGTCATTCATGACGCCCCTACCCCCATTTCCCCCGCAAGGACAGAGGGCAAATAGAGGCCCCCTGGCAACTAACAGCAGACGGCGGAGTGCATAATGACCGGTCTGTCTGGTACTTTTGTCAGGCGGCGAAACACGGTTTCGATGGTATCCAGCAGCATATGCATGTCAAACGGCTTAGCGATCAATGGGATGTCGAGTCTATGCACGATTGGTTCTGAAGAGAGCGTTTCGATCTCTCGACTGGCCGAGAACAGAATAAAGCCGTGCCGATCTGCCAGCTCCGCGTCCCGCTCAACGCTGTACAATACGTCCAGTCCGCTCAGTGTGGGCATCCTGAGATCAAGTAAAACCACCAGAGGTTCCGGCGAAGTGTGGATAATTTCCAGAGCTTTAGTTCCGTCAGGAACCTCAAGCACATCATAGCCTGTATATGTAAGCATGATATGCAGCATTTCACGGGTTGCGAGATCATCATCAACAACGAGAATCCGTATCATTGTCTCAACCTTTCCTACAAACACATGTATCCTACGTCCCACACGATTACAATCTTTAGCATAGCCGACAACACCTGACTTGAACAGGTTTACTTTGTTCCTCATATCGAACCCGCATACAATCATACAGACAGGCAATAGCTGTCAAAAGGTTCCTTTGTGGTACCCCTACCTTGCGGCTTTTATCTATGCCAATCGCGCGAGCCACAGGTCAGGTTTAATCTCTGCCCCTGCCTCTCCCCCATTTAGGAAGCGACTGGACTACTTTTGCTATAGTATATTAGAAGGTACCTGATGGATGAGGTACCAGTTTCCCGGAGACCGATGAATTTTCCTTATAGCTTGTTTGTGGTAGAGGAGAAAAGGTTAATGCAGCATATCGCACCACAGGTTGTATCTATCGCGGATGCATGCCTGGGTGGTCTGCAAGGCCGATCAGCCTTGCTGATCGGGCCGGAGGAGCAGCGATTTCCTTTCGTGGCATTATTGCGCCACGCGGGCATGAAACGGATTTACCAGGAAGATACCCCATTGCACGTGGCCGCCCTGTTGCCCTCCGTTCAGTTACTCATTAGTATGCCCAGGCCGCGTAAACTCGGCAATACTGACTATCAGGTGCCGATGCTGACCGCAGCGATGGTGGCGAAGGGGTGTATCAGTCGCCATACCCCGTTACTCATTTTCGATCTTGCTTGTAGTCCTTCTGTTGAAGAACTGGCCGGTCTCTTACCCCCCGTTTGTCTCTACACGCCCGAAGATGTGCGCCATATCCTCCAGAATGAAGAAAGGAATCCGGCCAGACTGGCTGTTGTGGCGCAGCCCAGAGCAGCGCACGCATCTTGATGACTATGATACACTGGTGTTGTCTTGCTCGTCTTAAAGATATAAGCCCACGTGGCAAGCAACAACGTACACAGAGCAGACCCAAATTGGAATGGAATGATGGAAGTAATCAAAATTTCTCCTCGTGGCTATTGCTATGGGGTAGTCGATGCACTTACTATCGCACGTCAGGCGGCTCGAAACGCCGACCTGCCGCGCCCAATCTATATTATTGGCCAGATTATTCACAACCGGCACGCGATTGAAGAACTGACCAGTATGGGTATCGTCACACTGGACGGCCCCGACCGCGCCAGTATTTTAGAGCAGGTGTCATCCGGTACCGTCATCTTTACCGCACACGGCGTCTCCCCGACGGTCAAAGCGCGCGCCAGAGAGCGTGGGTTGCATATCATCGATGCCACCTGCCCAGACGTGACTGTGACACACGACCTCGTGAAGCGGCTGGTTGCGCAAGGTTACTATATTCTCTATATCGGTAAGAAAGGACATCCCGAACCGGAAGGTGTGATGGGTGAGGTGCCGGGTCACATCAGCTTGATCGAAACCGAGGCCGATGTCGATGCCCTCACCCTTACCAACGAGCAGACACACAAGCTGGCCGTTTCTACCCAGACCACCCTCTCCAAGTGGGACACGCAGCGTGTGATTCAGTATATTAAGGCACGCTACCCCCATGCCGAGGTACATATCGACATCTGCGCCGCCACGCAGAGCCGCCAGGAAGCGGTGGTGGCTCAGGCAAAGGGGGCCGATCTTACCATTGTTGTCGGCGACCCCAAAAGCAATAATACCAACCGACTGGTACAGGTTTCTGAGGAACTGGCAGGCGTACCGGCGAAGCGCATCGAGGACCTCTCACAGTTGGACCTGAGCTGGCTGCGAGGCAAAAAACGAATTGCCGTCACCGCCGGTGCCTCCACCCCCAGCCAGATCACCCGTGAGGTCATTCGCTTCCTGGAGCAGTACGAACCCGCCGAGGAAACGGTAGGGGCGTGATTCATCACCCCCTCCAAACCGAGCAACGATCTCGTAGGGGCGTGATTCATCACCCCCTCCAAACCGAGCAACGATCTCGTAGGGGCGTGATTCATCAC
>DAOTVZ010000171.1:0-15713 GCA_034436045.1 Ktedonobacteraceae bacterium
GTGATGAATCACGCCCCTACGAGATCGATCCCGATGGTGCAATTTCTTCATCACGCCCTACGAGCGGGGCGGCATCCATCCACGGCATCAGGAATTTCCCCCTGTCCCGTAGGGGCGGGATTCATCACGCCCTGCCAGCGGGGCGGCGTCCATCCACGGCATCAGGAATTTCTCCCCTATCCCGATGGTGCAATTTCTTCATCACGCCCTGCCAGCGGGGCGGCGTCCATCCACAGCATCAGGAATTTCTCCCCTGTCCCGATGGTGCAATTTCTTCATCACGCCCTGCCAGCGGGGCGGCGTCCATCCACGGCATCAAGAATTTCCCCCTTGTCCCGATGGTGCAATTTCTTCATCACGCCCTGCCAGCGGGGCGGCGTGCTTCCGGGGCGTGATGAATCACGCCCCTACGGGATGATCGATGTTGCCTTTGTGGCATAGAGGCGCACGGTGACGGTGCGTGTGACGATTTGCGCGATGAAGTGATAGTGCGTGTCTAGCCAGTGTTGTGCGGCCAGGGCGCGGGCGGCGTCGGCATCGGTTGGAATACGCCCCGTGACGAAGAAGAGACGAGGATGCCGGGCACCATAGGCTGCCAGAGCAGTGGGATTGATGGCGGCATCATAACCGGCAGTGGGATTTTGCGGCCCAAATTTTTGCCAGGAGAAAGCGCCGGGCGAGTCCTGGTCGAAGTGTGCCGCGCTCGGATAGGCGTCTAAATAATATTGCACCGCGATCTGGCAACCCTGCTCAACGTTGTTATCGTAACACACAATGCCATCCCCAGGCCGATAGTGCTGGATCAGCCAGTGCGTAGTGCTATTCCAGTCCTCGACTTGCGCGCTGCGATAGTACATCGGCACAGCAGAGAGCGCCAGGGCCAGCAGGACAAGCGCCAGGATCGGCTGCACGAAACGCACGCGCAACGCCGCTACCGCCATGCCCATCAGCAAGCAGAGAGGGGGCACGATGACGACCAGATAGCGCGCCGAGAAGAGACGCAAGGCGCTGTGCGAGATTTCGTAGCTGACGAGCGTCGGCACGAGCAGCCAGCACAAGAGTGCAACCAGCAAGGGCAACCAGGAGACAAGATAGTTCTGAGAGGCAGGGCAAGCACTCGACATCACCCCACCACGATGTACAGTCTCCGCCCCATATGGGAGAGGGACAATGTCGGGCGCACGTTCAACGCTCGCTCGCGCAGCACCATATGTCACCAGCACAATAGCCGTGATGCTGCTTATCGCAATGGCAATCAAATAAGGCCGGTTGTAGCCACTGATAACGGCAAACAGGTTAAACAGATCACCCAGATGAGGTACAGGTAGCCAGCCCGTCTTCGCCCCTGCCCGGCTGACTAAGACCATCGGAATATTCAAGATACAGATGCCCAGCAAACTCAGGCAGTATGCTACGAGATGGTGCCTGATGAGCGCGCGCCACTGATCAGGTAACAGGCAAAGAATGCCAACGGTGCATATCTGGGCCAACAGCACAAAGGCACTAAAAAGCTGCGTATAGATAGCAAGGGTGGTAAATAGCATATACGCAGGCCACCACATAGACACTTGCCTTCCAGACACAAATAACGTTCCAGACGTATATCGTCGGGGCCTCTCCTGCTGGTCGCCCAGCGCACCCTCATCCTTGCCCCCCATCCCCCTCTGGCTTGTGAAAGCCCGCAAGAGCGCATACCAGCTCAGACACAGCAACAATAGTTGCAGGCTGTAGCCCCGTGCCTGCTGCGCATAGGTCAGTTGCAGATCGTTGAGCAGATAAAGACCAGCGCCCACTGTCGCTGCTGTCGGCGAGAGAAAACGACGCCCAAACATAAAGAGAACCACCGTGCTGAGGGCCGCCAACAGCGCCGAAGGCAGCCGCACCACCACCTCGGTCGGATTCAGGCCACAAGCATGGGTGAGCAGAAGCCAGTAGTGCAGCAAGAGATAGTAGAGTTCCATATTGGGTTCCGGCCCGAAGATGATGTGCCACAGTAGCGGCAGCGGCTGACGCGCTAACTCGACGGAAAAGGCTTCGTCGAACCAGACACTGGGGTCGCCCAGCCGATACAGGTTAAAGCCCAGCGCGAGCAGACCCAACAACACCGGCAATCCCCAACGAGTGAAGCTATTGATGAGAGCAGTGAATCTCGATGTGATACATAGCACAGGTGGTGTATCGGGTATTTGATCTATGGTGGGGATCAGGTGTGGCCCTGATATAGCCGCCTCGTTAGTGGTTTGGGAGTCCAAAAGGTTATTGTGCTGGTCATCTGCAAGCCGGGCCATTGTATCTCCTTAGCTTAAAGGGGTCTGCTATTCTGTTTGATAGAAACGAACCACAACGGTACGTGTCACGCACTGTTTCAGTAAATGGTAGTGTTGGTTCAGCCATAGCACTGCTTTTTGCGCCCGTACTGCGGCGGATTGATCTGGAATACGCCCCGTGACGAAGAACAGACGCGGATGATGCGCCGCGTAGCGTGCCAGCGCCGAAGGTAAAATGGCAGCTTCGTAGCCTGTGACTGGATCGACTGGCCCGTATGTCGCCCACGAGTAAGCGCCAGGACTGTCCAGATCGAAATGTGCCACTTTCCACCTTACCACCACTTATTATCCAGTATACTCGCGGCTACTAATCTTTATCGTGCCAGGGCTTCTACATTACATAGATACCCGCCCCTAAGAGGGAACGGCTTCCCAACTGGGAGGATATCATCTGTCAGAGCCTTGCAGAGAACAGGCAGAGCGTTCTTCCTGCCCTACCAGGGGCAATTGTACGGTGAAAGTGCTACCTTGTCCTGGCGTACTCTCCACCAGAACCTTGCCACCGTGCAGGTCAATGATCTGTTGGGTAATATAGAGGCCCAGGCCAAGTCCGGGACTGGGGCCTGTTTGCACTTCAACTTCTGGTGCGCGATAGAAACGCTCAAAAATATGGGCAATCTGATCGCTGGCAATGCCTATACCATGATCCTGCACGGTAATCATACACATATCTGCTCTTTGCACCACTTTCATGATAATAGCGGCGGAGCGCGAAGAATACTTGCGTGCATTCATGAGCAAATTCAGCAGTACCTGACTAAGCCGATCTCCATCGACGAACGCCATCAACGGCTCCTGGGGTGCTTCCAGATAAACAGTAGCAGGAGGGTAAAAAGTCAACTGAAACTCCTCAATCACACTTTTACACAGTGCGATCACATCAACCTGTTGTTTCTGAAGGCGTAACTGTCCCAACTCGATAAGTGAGGTACTCAACAAATCCTGCACAAGAATCTCTATCCGATGCACCGCTCGATTCATCAAGGTCACGGTTGAGGCTTCCGAAGGTTGAGTACGCTCTAAACGACGCTGCAACAACTGGAGCATACCCTTGAGGCTGGTCAGCGGCGTTTTGAGTTCGTGCGAAGCCATGCTCAAGAAACGATCTTTGGCCGCATTGGCCTCGATCAACTCGCGTGTACGCTCCACCACCAGGGCTTCCAGGTTAGCGGCGTGCTGCTCTAAAGCGCGTTGCTGCTCTTTCACCTGTTGACGCAAATAATGGGTATGTACGGCCCTGCGCAGCGCAATCACAAGATAGTCGCGGTCAATCGGCTTCTGAATAAAATCGTAGGCACCACCGCGCAACGCCTGAATAGCCAGGTCATGTTCTCCGTGGCCGGTAATCAGCAACGTTGGCATATCGGGACTTAACTCTCTGATGCGGTTGAGCAAAGTGAGGCCATCCATCCCCGGCATTTTAATATCGGTGATAACGGCATCATACGCTGCCTGCTCAATGCGTGCCAATGCATTGTTTGCCGAGTCGGTTGTCTCAATCTGAATCTCTGGGGCACGTAGGGCAATAGTGCGTGGCAATGCCTGAAGAAGTGCTGTATCATCATCAACCAGCAACACTCGTGCCGGATGGTTTTGCATCATCATCTCATTGGTCACGTCTTATCTGTTTCCTTCTTTCGTATGGTTCAGCAGTGGTAGTTGGACACGAAATGTCGCTCCCGCTCCGGGACGATTTTGGAGCATAATCGAGCCGTGATGTTCTTTCACGATGCCATAGGTAATCGAAAGGCCCAGGCCAGTACCGGCTCCTACCTCTTTAGTAGTAAAAAAGGGGTCAAAGATGCGCTTTTCTAGCGCGGGAGGAATGCCCGGCCCTGTGTCGCTCACGTCCACATAGACCTCATTGCGGTGTACCGTACAAGTAATCATGATTGATTTATGTAGAGCATCTTTAAGGGCATCACGGGCGTTCGTTAGCAGATTGATAAAGACCTGTTCCAATTGAATAGCACTGCCCAGCACCTGCACTTCCTGGGGCGGAAAGTGTAGCTGAACCTCAATCTGGCGCAGGCGCAGTTGCTCGCGCATCAACGAAATGGCCTGACGCACCACGCGCTCAAGCATGACCGGCTCGTAGCTTATCGTGGCGGCGCGCCCAAAGGTACGCAGGTGCGAGATAATCTCGCTGGCCTTGTATACCTGCTGCATCGCGCATGCCAATTCGTGCAAGACATTCTGTTGATCTTCAGCCGTCATACCAAGCATCATCATATCAATGGCGTTGCCAATAAAGAGGCCGATATTATTGAGTGGGTTGTTCAGCTCGTGCGCTATCCCTGTAGTCAGTTCACCCAATGTAGCCAGCTTACCAGCCTGCACAAGCTGCTCCTGTTTCTCGCGTAACTCCTGTTCACGCCGTCGCACCTCTTCCGTCGTCTCTTTGAGGTCGCTCATGATATGAATCATGGCTTTGCGGCTGTTTTCCAGGCGCAAGTTGGTCTGATGGGCGTCTTGTAGAATGTGCATCAACGCGCGACGCGAGCTATCCAGGCGCTCTGTTTGCCGCTCCAGGCGACGACGATCCTGCTCATAATCGGCCAGAATGTGAATCATCGCCTTGCGCTGCTCGGCCAGCTTGCGATTAACTGTGTTGAGGTCGGATAGAATATGAATAAAGGCGCGTCGGCGCTCCTCGCTCTGGCGCACACGTAACTCCAGAAGCTGTTTCTCTTTCTGTAGCTGCTGGTAACGCTCCAGAAGCTGCTGATACTTCTCCTCTAAAGAAGGTATCGACTCATCCTGGATCACATTCATCCATCCATCTTGTCGGGGCGTTGCTTCCTGGCACGGAGCAGGGCGTGAACGACTCACCTGTAGATATAATGGAGCGCCTCTTCTCTTTGGCCCCCGCTTCATGCAAAACGCTCCCGACACTTGGCCAACTCGCGCTTCAAATTCTCAATCTCTTTTTCCAGAGCGATCATTTTGAGTTCGCGGCCCACGACTACCTCTTCAAATTTCTCCAGGTCAAGGATTTTTTCTTGCAACTCCGCCTTTGACTCTTCCAGGTCGCGCACGACTTTTTCATAGGAACGCATATCGCGCAATATACCAATTGCGCCGATCACGTTGCCATCAGAGTCGCGTAAGGCCGAGGCATTCAGCGTGGTAGGAATGACTTCGCCGGAGGCGCTACGCGGATTCAGGCGCGCATTGCGGGTCACGCCCCGCTCAATCACTTCGCTCAGCGCGGCGAGAAATTCGCGTGTCTCTTCGGGGCTGATGAAACGCGAGAGCGACTGTTCCAGCACCTCGTCTGGCCGGAAGCCAATGAGTTCGTAAACGGCATCATTGGCCTGTAAAATCTTGCCTTCCAGATCGGAGACGAAGATGGGATCGGGCGCATTCTTGATCAGACTATCGGAATAGGCCAGCGCCTTGTCCAGTTCGCGCATATCGCGCAACATGCCAATCGCGCCGATCACGTTGCCATCGGAGTCACGTAAAGCCGAGGCATTCAGACTTGTTGGGATAACTTCACCGGAGGCACTGCGCGGATTCAAGCGCGTATTCCGAATGACGCCGCGCTCAATCACTTCGCGTAAGGCGGCCGTAAATTCGCGTGTCTCTTCGGGGCTGATGAAACGTGAGAGGGATTGTTCCAGTACCTCATCCGTGCGGAAGCCGAGCAGTTCATAGACGGCATCGTTAGCCTGTAAAATCTTGCCTTCCAGGTCGGAGACAAAAACGGGGTCGGGCGCATTCTTGATCAGGCTATCGGCATAAGCGCGGGCCTTGTCCAGTTCGCGCATATCGCGTAACATACCAATCGCACCGATTACATTGCCATCGGAATCGCGCAAAGCGGAGGCATTGAGACTGGTTGGAATAATCTCGCCGGAGGCGCTGCGTGGATTCAAACGCGCGTTGCGGGTGACGCCGCGCTCAATCACTTCGCGTAAGGCCGCCGTAAATTCGCGTGTCTCTTCGGGGCTGATGAAGCGTGAAAGGGATTGTTCCAGCACCTCATCTGTGCGGAAGCCGAGCAACTCATAAACGGCATCGTTAGCGGCCAGGATTTTGCCTTCCAGGTCGGAGACAAAGACAGGGTCGGGCGCATTCTTGATAATGGCATCCGCGTCAAGCCAACCATGTTTACGGGAAGCTGGTATCGTAGAGGTATCTGCCGAATTTACTGTTGAAGCAACTGCTCCATGAGTAGTATCAGTCATGCACATATGCTCCTAAAAAACGATCTGCACACACGAAATAAGCCATAAAAACCCCTAAAGAGAATCCTCTACATACTACACGAATAACCCCCGCCTTATGGAGACACTTTTATGCGTACTGATAATTATTTTTGGTCAACCTATAAATAAAAAGGGCCTGATACCGTATCAGGCAAGCGGTATCAGGCCCCAGGCGACCTATGGTAACTGAGTTGCGGTAAACGCCGTATAGGAAACGGTTGTGCCAGATGATGGCGACATACGCAAGCCACAATAGCCGGATTGGAAGGTGCTGTCGTTGACCGTCACCATCCAGTTGCCGGGGATGGCGGTGTTGTTAAGCCAGACCTTTGCCGAGAGAGTTGTTCCCACGACCTGGAACAGAATGTTGTACGAGGTATTGGCTGTGGCCTTAAAGCTGGCAACACCTAGCGTAGTTATTACCCCTTTAACTTTCTTCTGCACGACCAGGTTCGAGCCGTCAATATAGGCTTTATACCAGTTGTTGGTATCCTGCCAGCGCAACACGACGCCGAAATTGCTAGAGTTGAAACTGCTGATAGAGCCGGTGGCCAGCACCTGGGCATCTGCTACCTGCGGGCCAAGCACAGCATTATAGTTATTGGGGTTGCCAGTCAGTACACCTGCATTGTTCACGATAGAGAAGCCAGTAAAGCTATTGGCGTCGCCACCCCACGTCTGCCCATCGGAGGCCGTACCCCATAGACTCTGATTGGGGCGTTGGAAGGTATCCTGCCCAATCGTCAAACCGGAAGGTGGGGGCGTGGGCAACGGTGAGGGTGACGGCGACGGCGACGGCGATACCGCGACAGTGGGCGACGGTGTTGGTGAAGGCGTCAGAGTGGGTGTCGGTGTGCTGCCCGTGCCGGTCAGGGAGGTCGCCAGAAACGCCGTATAGGAGACGACTGAGCCGCTCTGCTTCTGCGCGCGCAGGCCACAATAGCCCGACGTGAGGCTGCTATCCGTCGTTGTAATCATCCAGCTTGTTGGCTCAGTACCACTGGCGGGCCAGACATTTGCATAAAGCGTCGTACCTACGATGCGAAAATGAATGCTATATGCTGTGCCAGCTTTAGCCGCAAAAGCTAGCTGTTTAAGCGTCGTTACTGCTCCATTGATCTTCTTCTGCACCACCAGATTAGAGCCATCAATATAGGCTTTATACCAGTTATTCGTGTCCTGCCAGTGCAGCACCGCACCAAAGTTGGAGCCGACAAAGCTACTAATGGAGCCGGTCGTTAAGACCTCAGAGTCGGTGGCTGGCAGGCCAAGGACAGCGTTATAGAGGCCACTGCCGCCGATCTGACCACTATTGTTGACGATTGAGAAGGCAGCAAGGGTATTGGCGTCGCCACCCCACGTCTGCCCATCAGAGGCCGTACCCCATAGACTCTGATTGGCGCGCTGGAAGGTATCCTGCCCAATCGTCGAGCCGGAAGTCACCGTTGGCGACGGCGAAGGGGAAGCAGTCACGGTCGGCGACGGCGACGCGGTGGGCGAGGGCGACGCGGTGATGGTAGGAGTGGGTGTTGGCGTGTTGCCGCTACTGACCAGGGAAGTCGCCAGAAACGCCGTATAGGAGACGACTGAGCCACTCTGCGTCTGCGCGCGCAGGCCGCAATAGCCCGACGTGAGGCTGCTATCCGTCGTTGTAATCATCCAGTTGGTCGGCTCAGTGCCACTGGCAAGCCAGGTCTTTGCATAGAGCGTGGTACCTACAATGCGGAAACGAATATCGTATGCCGTGCCAGCCTGAGCCGTGAAGGCTACCTGCCTGAGCGCCGTTACCGCTCCTTTGATCTTCTTCTGCACCACCAGATTCGAACCATCGATATAGGCTTTATACCAGTCGTTGGTATCCTGCCAGTGCAGCACCACACCAAAATTGGCCCCCCCAAACTTGCTGATCGAACCGGTCGTCAACACTTCGGAGTCAGTGACCTGTTGACCGAGGATGGCGTTATAGAGACCACTGCCACCAATCTGACCGCTATTATTGACGATTGAGAAGACGGAAGTGGTGTTGGCATCGCCGCCCCAGGTCTGGCCGTCGGAAGCGGTACCCCACAGGCTCTGATTGGCGCGCTGGAAAGTATCTTGCGCCAGCACCGCACCTGCTCCGGGCGTCGTCGTCACCGTCGGCGAAGGAGTGCCGGGCGTCGGCGAGGGACTGCCGGAACCAGGATCAGTAGACAGCGCCAGCTTATCGGCAAACTCTTCGGTAAACCAGACACGATTCTGTGAGTCGATATTGAGGCCATCATGTGAGTGGCCGTTCGCGGTGGGAATAGGATAGACCGTAGAGGTGGAAGTACTGCTGCTATTGATGGGCATGTAACCGTACTCGTTTTGCAGCGAGTCATCGAACCAGACGTTGCCATAGCCATCTACGGCAATACCAGAGGTGTGCGTGCCACAATTACTGGTACACAGGTGCGTATAGCTGTACTCCGTCACGCCATTATTGGTGCCGGGCACAGCCTGCGCGACATTCAGTTCACCGAACTCGGAAGCCCAACCCTCGGACCACCAGATATTGCCATTATGATCAACAGTAATCAGGTGCGGCGTCAGTTGCATGCTGGCGCTCAAATTATTGCGAATCTCATATTCTTTCAGTTGACCTTGCGGCGTATATTCAGCAATTAAAGCCACTGCCGGATTATTCTCGGTAAACCAGATATTATTAGAAGCATCAACAGTGATACCATAGGGTTCACTAACAGTAGAAGGTGTAGCAATCTCGGTAAATTGTTGAGTAGAAGGATTAAATTCACCAATCTTATACGAGAAGTGTTCGGTAAACCAGATATTGCCGTTATGATCGACGACGACATCCCAGGGGCCAGAAGCTGCCGTAGGCACCGTCCACTGCTGGAACTGGCCGCTGGCGGTATCAAGCATGCCAAGCGAGTTGGACATTGGCATGGGGAACCACAAACGTCCCTGCTGATCAAAGGCCAGGAAGAGCGGCTGATCAAAACCGGAGGGTAAATTATAGGTGCGTACCCATGTATCTGTTGAGGGATTAAACTCCGCTATCGCGCCAGGGGGTGTGCCATTGGCACATGTCGGCGAAGGATCACAGCCGGGGAGAGCTACCCAGACCATACCATTCTTGTCGAAAGTAGTTCCCCAGGGATCAGCACTATTACCACTGGCGAGAGTAGGCACAGGAAAGTCAGTCGCCGTCACGGTATTACTCGCGTTTTTTCCCAGGCCAAAGGCTTTGCCAATGCCGGGAACATTGGAGACAAACGCGAGCATGATGCTGGCAAGCAACATTATAAGAGCAACGCCTCCCAGCAACATTCTCTTCTTTTGCTCTTTCATCATAAAGACACGGAACCTTTCATCTACTCCCCACATCAGGACAGGTGAGAGAGTAGGAAGGAAGCAACCGAACAATATATTGGGGGAATATATTGTTCAGTTGCCTCTGGCAAACAGTATTACCAGCCTGGCTAACGCCGAGGTATCGCTATGCCTGACTTACTGGCCTACATAGCCAATGACATCGCTACCTCCCAGCGTGGCAAAGGACGAACCGGATGTGTTCCAATACATTGGGCGCTCTACCGTAATGGGGGTTCCGTTGAGCGATAGCACAGTCATCGAGACTTCGTAGCCCCGGTGGTCATCGCCGGGATGTACCAGTGTTTGCAAGACCAGCGAGGTGATGTCCTGGGTAAAACGACTGTGCGCAGGTACAGGGAATTGGGCGGTATAGGTGCGTCCATAACCGTTGACGAGTATCACCTCAATAGTTGTATTCGTCGCAGTAGGGTTCTGAACGGTGAGCCACTCATTATAGCCGACGTTGTTGTAGCCTTCGGCGAAGCTGTAGACACTATGGGAGGCAGGCCCGACTTCACCAATGACATCGGTGCCGCCGACCGTCTGAGTATCCCGACCATTGTAGAGCTTATGATTATACGTAAAGTATTCTTCACGCTGCGCCACAATAGTCGAGCCAGTCGAAGTTACTTCTATCGAAACCTGAGGGGTTGAGTGCGCAAACGTATTGTAAGCATTGACGTTAAAGATAGTCTGCGCCATCGGGCCGAGCGTCAGGGAGTACGCCTGGGTTGCACCCGACTGCGATTCTAGCGTGATGACCACGTTCGCGGCGGTGGTCGTCGGGTTTGCCAGTGTCAGGTTCTCCTGGGTAGAAGAACCGGTATAGCCCTCGGCGAAGAGCCAGTCGTTGGCAAGCGTAGAGACGCCCACCACATCATAGCCGCCGGAGACAGAGACGCCATTGACCATCGCGCCTTTAAAGTAGGTGGGGCGTTCAACCATGACCGGCTGTGTCGAAGTGACGATAGCTGTGACATGCGTTGGTAGCGAGATGAGCATGGGCGTAATCGTGCCGCGCGCGTTGGCTGGAACGCTGGTCGTCTGTGTGCCAACCTGCGTGCTATTCGCGTAATACTTCACGGTAACGGTAGTAGCGGTGCTATTAGGATTCAGAATAGTGATATACGAAGAGTAGTTTGGCCCTGTAGGAACATCGGCAAAGTAGAAGGTCGTGCTGAGATGAGTCGCACCGATGACATCATCGCCACTCTCGATGCCGTCCGTATGGAAGTACATTGGGCGCTCCATCACCACGCCGGGACAATTCGGGGTCGCCGACGACACCTGACCGACCACCGAGACGATGGCAGCGGGAATGGTGGTTGGTGAGATGCCCAGGTCAGCATTCACCGGCTCGGTCAGACGACTGGTGGGCGAGACTGTGACATTAACCGTCTTATTGAGCGGTGTAGTGCTACCATCCATCGTGTAGCTATAGGTAATACTGACCGCGCAACTGGTGGTGGAGGGATTATCGATGGTGAGATACTCCTCGAAGCCTTTACCGACACGGCCCTCCGCGAAGTACCACAATTTGTTCACGGGTACACTGCTGCTCGGCGTGCTGGTTGGCGTCGTGCCAATCGTCGGGCTTGGGCTTGGGGACGGCAGGGGCGTACCCGTTTGCGTGACCTCGGCCAGCTTATTAGCAAACTCTTCGGTGAACCAGACGCGGTTCTGGGAATCAATATTCAAGCCATCATGCGTGTGCGCATTCGTATTAGTAAGAGCGTAGACGGTGACATTGCCCCCGCTCACGGGCATATAACCATACTCACTTTGCAACGAATCATCAAACCAGACATTACCATAGTCATCCACCGCGATACCGGAGGTGTGCGAACCGGTACAGGTACTACACAGTTGCTGATAGCTGTACTCCGTCACCCCATTATTAGTGCCGGGGACGGCCTGCGCGACATTCAGCTCACCGAACGCGGAAGCCCATCCCTCTGACCACCAGATATTGCCGCTATGATCAACGGTAATCAGGTGCGGTGTCAAGCCCGCGCTGGCGTTCAGATTGTTGCGAATCTTGTACTCCTTCAGTTGTCCCTGGGCCGTATATTCGCCGATTAAAGCCACTGCCGGATTATTCTCGGTAAACCAGATATTGTTGGAGCCATCGACGGTGATCCCGTAGGGTTGGCTCGATGCGGCAGGCGTGGCAATTTCGGTAAACTGTTGCGTCGAGGGATTGAACTCGCCAATCTGATTGGTGAAATGCTCGGTAAACCAGATGTTACCGTTGTGATCGACCGCAACATCCCAGGGGCCAGCAGCCGCCGTAGGCACTGTCCACTGCTTAAAGGTAGCGGTCTGGGGATTGAACATACCGAGCGCATTGCCCATCGGCATCGGGAACCAGAGGTTGCCCTGCTGGTCGAAGGCCAGAAACAGCGGCTGCGTAAAGCCCGCTGGCAGGGTATAGGTATGCACCCAGCTCTGACTGTTGGGATTGAACTCGGCCAGTTGTCCTGGCGGCGTTCCGGTCGGACACGTGGGATTGGCATCGCACCCTGGCAAAGCCACCCAGACGTTCCCGTTGCTATCAAAGGTGGTTCCCCAGGGATAGGTGCCGGAGGGTACGCTATATTCTACCGCTGGTGAGACGCTGGTCGTGGCATTATCGGCAGCGCGCGCTGTCTGATGGAGATGGATCACCAGGGTAATAGCCAGTGTTAGACTTGCAAGTACACAGAAGAAAGCTAATCCTATGCGTACAGAAAGCAATAAGCATCGTCTTTGCATAAAAATAGATTTGCTCCCGCCTAGTCATTTTTATAAAACATAATATAAAAAGAATTTCCTAGCTTATATCAGAACTTTATTATCTCGCTTCAGCTTTTGCTCTGCAAGATACGAACGTATCAATAATGTGAGGCTATTGGTTCTGTTTTCCAAAAAAACAAATCCATATTTATTTTATTCAAGTCCATCAGCGCGTTCGCACGCGGTCACGATAATGCAGGAAACCTGCCAGCGCGAGCAGAAACAGCGCGGCGGCATAGCCACAGATGACCAGTACAAGTAGCGGAGCAGGAGCGGTTGTCAGCAGCAGGCTATCACCTTGCGAGGGCAGCGGAGTGCTGCCCGGATTGGCAGAGGAGATGATAGTGCTACCCGCCGTCGGTTTTGCCCCAGCGGTTGGCGTCGGCGTTTTAGCGGGCACCGTAGGCGTGGGGGTAAGCGCTTCTGGTGTTGGTGTGATTCCCATTGTTGGAGTTGCCTTCACCGGTGTAGGGGTAGGTGCCAGACCGGAACTGGTGCTGGGCGATGTAGGAACAGCTGTCGCAGTTGCAACTACCGTTGTGGCTTTCTGAGAAGAGGTTACTATTAGCAGCGAGAGATTGGCCTGCCGCTTACTGCGCGTATCATACGCCTGGATACGATGAGTTCCTGTGCCCCAGGAAATGCCAGCAGCCTGGAGTATAACCGTGAAACTGCCGCGAGCATCGGCCTGCACTGTCGGCGGGACACAGGGCAAATCATGATCGTGCGTCAGCGTTACACGCCCATTGGGACTGAAGCCCTGGCCACGCAAGGAGATCGCCTGACCAGAGGTGAGCGGCGATTTACTCAGCAACTGCAAATGCGGGATAACAGCTGGATGGCAAGTCTGTTCAACAGAGCAGGATGACTGCACTGTATAACTCCCCACGTTGTCGTTGGAGTGTGGCATCTCAATCCAGCCGATGCTTACCAGAGATACCAACAAGAAGACACAGGTGATCCCCATGAGGAGGAGAGTTCCGCCGAACCAGAACAGGAACTCGATACGGCCAGGATAGAGCAGCCACCAGCGCAGACGTTCAGCCGCGCTCAGTGCGGGCCTGCGCCGGGGGGTGCGGAATTTTCCCCACCCGGCAGTATACTTCGCGTAATAGGAGTTAGCGCCCTCGCACGCCGTCCAGGAATGCAAGGGTGCAGACCCGGCAGAGCGAGAAGAGAGAGGCTGACCGCGCCGTGCTGGTGGCGGCTGAGTCGCCGCCTCTTCAACCGCTACGGGAGAGACCGGTTTCGTGGCAATCTCCGTAACATCTACAGGATGAGCGGGCTGTGTTGGTATGCGCGTCGCATCTTGCTCAGTTGGCATTGTGGCCGCAATCGGCCTGTAGCGCGGGCGGAGTTGATTCAAGTGTGGCGATTGAGCGGAGGCACGAGGCGGAACAGGTGAGGTCGGCATCTTGTCGGAAACAGGCGAATGCTCCAGTGGCCCGGTGTGTATTCCGTGTGGAGTCGTCGGCAACACATGCGGTTCATGCTCGATATACGCCGCGAAAACGTTTTGCTGCACGACCGGATCAATCCATACAGACGGTTTGTGGGTGCGTCGGCTTTTTTCGCGGCCTTCATGGCAAGTTGCTGATGATTGCTCTGACCCCGCGCTCATCGGGCGTTTCTCTATCTGCATAACACTCCCTTTACGCACACTGATACACATTGTCGCGCCGTGACTCATCCCCTGAGCGGCCTATCTCTACAGCAAATGAACGGAAGATAGACATGTTTTCGCTTCTCTCACGGCCAATATAAGTAAGCATCCAGACGGCAAGGCATCCCTCGTAGCTGCTCTGCCGCCTGGATGTCCGTCTGCTTGCTGCGGAAAATTCCGCAGCAGGTGGTAAAAATTTCCAGGTTTTGGCACAGAACAGCGGTGGGGCCGACAAGGTTGGGACAGTTCTTCCGCAGGCTTCTCAAGCTACTTGATGGCATTTAACAGGCGCAGTAGATACAAACTGATCTATTGGCATGATTCTTGCAGCATCGGACTATGGGGGGAGAAAGTCCGGCGCGCGAGGCGCGGACAGAGGATTGTTAGCAAGACGCACACACGTAAGCAAGGTCATACTAGCATCTCTCATCTCCAGTTACTGAATAATACCCCGGTGATTCGTGGTTTAGAGGTAGAAGGAGTAGTAACAATGGTTGTGATGGTAGAATGGGTAGATGATGAATGCGAGGCCGAGGACAATGGGGAGCCGGAGATAGATAACACGATACGGCAGTACCTCGCTGAAATTGGGCGCTATCCCCTGCTCACCGCCGAACAGGAACTACAGTTGACGCGCAGGGTGGCAGATGGCGATACGCTTGCTATGCAGCAACTGATCGAGGCCAACCTGCGCCTGGTCGTCAGCATTGCCAGGCGCTATAACAATCACGGCATTTCGCTACTTGATCTCATTCAGGAGGGCAACCTGGGGCTGATCCGCGCAGCCCAAAAATTCGACCCGCAGCGCGGTTTCCGCTTCAGCACCTACGCTACATGGTGGATTCGCCAGGCCATGAGCCGGGCGATTGCCGAACATACCCACGCTCTGCATATCCCCGTTCACGTGATGGAATTGATCTACAAGATGAAGCGCGTCACCCGCCAGCTTTACCAGGAGTTGGGGCGCGAACCGACAGCCCAGGAGATTGCACGCAAGCTGCATATCACCCGCGAGCGGATCGTCGAGTTGCAGAGTATGGCCGAGGCACCGGTTTCACTGGATGCACCGCTGAACGAGGATGAGCAGTATCACCTGGGTGATACCTTAGAGGACACCTGCGTGACTGCGCCGTCCGATGCTGTGACACACCAGGCGCTGCATGACCAGATCGTCAACGCCATGACAACGCTGAGCCAGCGTGAACGCCAGATCATCGAGCTACGCTACGGGCTACACGATGGCTATTGTCACACGTTAGAGGAGGTCAGTAATCACTTCAAGCTCACACGGGAGCGTATTCGCCAGATTGAGGTGAAAGCGCTCAGAACACTACGTCAGCCTATGCAGATACACTTACTACGTGATCTCGCCTGACG
>DAOTVZ010000172.1:0-3549 GCA_034436045.1 Ktedonobacteraceae bacterium
ACAACGCATTCTAGCTCTGACCGGCGTCAGCAGCGAAACCTACGACTATACCTGTCTAAAGATGCAGCACGAATGGGAATACAATCGCTGCAAGATCGTCTTCCACATCGCCTACGGGCAACGGAAATAAAAGGCATGGGCAATGTAAATTTTTTATTTAATCAACTCGATTTATGATAATGATGGGAAATTGGGTGTAAAGAAGAGCGCTACCTGTTGCCTCTCATCCGCGTATTTGGTACAATGAGCCTGACTTGCAAAAGTAAAGCTTTATCCTCGGTGGGTGAGACGAAAGGTACGGTAGCAGCCTGTGTCAAAAGTACTTGCGATTGCCAATCAGAAAGGTGGAGTAGGCAAGACCACGACAGCGATTAATCTGGCGACGTATCTTGCAGCGGCGGGACGCAAGGTGTTACTGGTCGATATGGACCCCCAGGCCAATACGTCAAGCGGGATCGGTGTGGCCAAGCTTACCCGGCAGTACACCATCTATGATCTGCTGGTACAGTCGGACGAAGAATTGACAATATTTGACATCCTGGTGCCAACGCCACGCCGCGAACTGGTGGTCGCGCCCTGCACAGTAGACCTGGCAGGGGCTGAAATGGAGTTAGTGGGAGAGATTGCACGCGAGAGTCGTTTGCGGCAGGTGCTGGAGCCGATTCGCAGTCGCTGCGACTATATCATCATTGATTGTCCGCCCTCGCTTGGCCTACTCACGGTCAATGCGCTAGTGGCTGCCGATGCCGTTATCATCCCTATCCAGTGTGAATATCTGGCACTTGAGGGACTCAGCCAGTTGCTGAACACGATCAATATTGTCAAGAGCAAGCTCAATCCCTCGCTCTCGATAGCGGGCGTGGTGATGACGATGTTCGACCCCCGCACGCGCCTATCCGGGGATATTGTACGCGAAGTGCGCAATCATTTTCCTAACGAGGTTTTTCAGACGATCATCAGCCGCAATGTGCGCTTGAGTGAGGCTCCCAGCTTCGGCAAGTCGATTCTCGACTATGACCCGACCTCGCCCGGTGCCTTAGCTTATCGCGCGCTGGCTGAGGAGGTAATGGCTCGTGGCTAAGCAGAAATTTGGGCTTGGACGCGGCCTCGATGCGCTCATCTCCGGCGCGTCGGAGGTGATGGCCGCGCAACAACCAGGGCGTCCAGGGGCGGAGGCAGTGACAGAGGTTCCAGTGGAGAGCATTATTCCTAATCCGCGCCAGCCGCGCCGCATCTTCCGCGAGGATGATCCCAAACTGCTTGAGCTAAGCGCCTCGATTAAGGAATATGGCCTGATTCAGCCGCTTATCGTGACCCGCCTGCAAGGATTGCCCCACAAGACAGAAAACGAGCAACGGAGCGCTGGATGGTTCGCTACACCGCAGGACGGACATGCTGAAGCTGTCCCTACGGAGGACGGCTCAGACAAGGAAAGTATCCTCTACCAGATTATCGCCGGTGAGCGGCGCTGGCGCGCTGCGCGCCTGGCCGGCCTGACGCGCGTGCCGGTGGTAATCAAAGAGGTCACGCCACAGCAGATGCTGGAAATGGCCCTGATCGAGAACATTCAGCGCGCCGACCTCAATCCCATCGAGGAGGCGCTGGCCTACCAGTCCCTCATTCAAGACTTTGGCCTGACACAGGAGATGGTGGCGAAACGGGTCGGCAAGGATCGCTCAACCATCACAAACTCTCTGCGCCTCTTACAGCTCGCCCCGAAAGTGCGCGAGATGCTGATGAGCCAATCCCCCTCTTTCACCGAAGGGCACGCGCGCGCCCTGGTCGGCATCGAGCGCGACGAAGATCAGATCACCGCCATGAACAAGATCATTGCCTTGCATCTCAACGTGCGCCAGGCGGAAGAACTGGCGGCGCGCATCAAGGCGGGCCAGGATCAAGAGTCAGCCTTGCGACAGATGGCACCCGCGCCGACAAAGCCGCCGGAGATTGCCGAGCTAGAGGCCCAGTTCCGCTCTGCGCTGATGGTAAAGGTCGATCTCAGGCAGAGCGCGAAGGGCAAGGGGACTCTTGTCCTACATTTTAACGATCAAGAGGAACTGGAACGTTTATATAGCCGATTGGTGAAACGCGAAGAGTAGATTGCGGAGAAAAATTATGACAACGGCAGAACGCCCATTTGACAAAGTACGGCGCAAGCTGGTCGCGGCACGCATTGAGTTTATGAGCCAGTTAGCAAAATTCAACAAGGAAGAGCTGGCGCATTATCCCAGCGAGGGCGAATGGTCGCCGCTGCAGATCGCCTACCACCTCTATATCACCGACGGTATGGCGCTGGAGCAAATGCGGCGTGTTCAGAATGAAGACAACCCGCTGCTGCCAAACCTGGGCGAGAAAGCCCCCCAGGAGACGCGCGCGGCTGAGCCGCCCGTCTCGCTGGATGCCGTGCTGGCTGGCATGGCGGCGCGGCGCGAAGAGTTATTCTCCTATCTCGCCAGCCTATCCGACGAAGCCTGGGAACGCCCCTTCCGCTCCGCCGAATGGGGCCAGCGCAAATTCTACCAACTGGTGAACGTTCTTCCCATCCACGACCAGCAGCACGCCCAACAGTTGGCAATGATGAAGGAAAAACAATAAGAACAATTATTGCATCACAAAGATGCAAATCATGTTCATAATAAAACAATTGTTCTTATTTAGAATATTTCATTTTGCAGTTCGGCTAAAAACGCCCGCATGAAGGCGGTGCGCTGCTCCGCCAGGGCGCGTCCGGTTGCGGTTGACATAGTATCGGAGAGTTTGAAGAGTTTGCGGTAGAAGTGGTCGAGCAAATAGCGTTTGTCGTCGGGTTCGCGCTGGTGCGCGAATGGATCGTCGGGATGGTAGGTTAGCGTCTGCTCGTTGCTACGCAAGGTGCCGACAATGGCCCAGCGGATAATGCCGATGGCCCCCAGCGCGTCCAGGCGGTCGGCATCGCGCACCACTCGTGCCTCTAAACTGCGTGCCTCAATGCCTTTGCTAAAGCTATGCGCGATAATCGCGTGCAGGATGGCCTCTTGCTGTTGTGCCGGTACACTATAGCGTTGCATAAGGTCGCGGGCCATTGCCACCGAGAGGTCGGCATGGTGGTCGTCACCGTGTTGCACTTCGGTGTGGCCCAGGTCGTGCATGAGCGCTGCCATGCCGACGATGAAGCGGTCGGCATGTTCCTCGCGCGCAATATGCAAGGCCAGAGTATAGACGCGGCTGACGTGTTCCCAGCCGTGTGCCCTATCAATAACGCGGGAGAAACGTTGCTGTACTTCGGCAAAAGTCTGTTGCAGTATCTCTTCTTGCTGAAAATTTGTTTCCATGTGTATTGAGGGAAGACCCCTATCCTTTCGTTGAAATGGTATATCACCTCTTATTATTATACCTCACGCAATACGGAATATGAGCCATATCGAACGTTTGATGAACTTCACCACCGCAAACGACCAAGCAGGGCGTTTTTAACCATCGACCTCGGCTCCGTAGGGGCGTCATTCATGACGCCCTGAGAAGGGAGCGGCGGGCGAGCAGGGCGTCATGAATGACGCCCCTACGGCATGA
>DAOTVZ010000173.1:0-29687 GCA_034436045.1 Ktedonobacteraceae bacterium
AGGGCATAGACAAGAACGCTCATAGCCCCTATAATAGAGTTGCATTCCGACGACGTGACATGATGTCAAACTAGTGGTACAGGGGAGATCGCGCATGAGCAAAGTTAAGGTGCGCTGCACCGTCTGCGGCAAATGGTTTCAGTCGTCCAATGCTAAAGATACCGTTTGCCATGATTGTACACTAAAAGCCAAAAAAGAGAAACTGGCAAAAAATTCGCCAACCGTCACCAGCACAACGGCAGGACCCGCCTCGCGCCCTGTCCCGCCAGCGCCGAAACCGAAGCCGACGCAGAGCGGCACAAACCAGTGGCTTGACTCGCTTAGCGACGTCAAAGTCGGGCAACCTGAGCCGCCGCCCGTGCGTCCGAAATTGCCGACGCCACCGGTACAGCGTGAGACTCGTGGCTCCGGCATCACCGAGAATTACCGCGAGGAGCGTGGCGACCGTGGCCCTGGCAGCTATCGTGAAGATCGAGGGGAGCAGAGAGAGCGCGGCCCCGTTGGCTACCGCGATTCTCGCGGCCCCGGCAGCTATCGTGAACGCGAGGGGAGTGGGCGTGGTCCCGGTGCATATCGGCCCGGCGGCAGCTATCCCGGCACATTCGGTTCTCGACCACGCACACCGATGGAGAGCGGGCTGGGACGTGGGCCACGCCCCGGCGGCCCAGGCGATTCGCGCTTCGACCGCTCACGATCCGGCGTTCCTGGTATGCGCAAGCCAGCCACGCCCCGACCCAAAGTGAAAACACCCAAGCCACCGCCAGCGCCCAGGCCGAAACGTGAGAAGATTCCACCTCCGCAGCCTTTCCAGCCAACGCCGGAACAGGTCGCGCAGGTCGAGGCTCGCTATCTGGAACTGGCCACGCCAACAGAATTTGACGGTATTCGCACACAGATCGCACAGGAACTGGGCATCCCCAAGGCTGCCGTCAAGAAGATCGTTAAAGAACTGCGCGAGCGCCAGCATATTCCAAGCTGGTGGGAGGTACAGACATATAAAGGCTCTAGCGAGGACCTGGAGCGCATTAAAGAACTGTATGTGCCGCTTCTACCTTTACCGGAGGTCGGCATTCACAAAAAGATCGCCGAGCAACTCTCGCTGAAACCGGCGATGGTCTATCAGGCCATCAAACAGATTCGCCTGGATATGAACCTGCCACAGTACAACGACCCGTCCCTGCACGGCCTGCCCAATAAGCAAGCGGGTGAGGAGCAGCCAGCAACACAGGCAACGGAAGCTACGGCGGAAACACCAACCGGGGAACCGACAACCGCTGCTACGACGGAGGCAGTTGCAACGCCAGAGACTGCGATCTCCACCACCGACAGTGAGGAAACCAAAACGGCAAAGGCGGTTGGCCCAACAGATAACGAGAAAGCCCCAACGGCAGAGCCAGCCGAGGTACTGCCGGAGAGCATCACCGTCGCCGACATCACCACTACCGAGGCATAGCCATCGTATGGGCGTAATAACGAAACCGACTACCCCCGTAGGGACGGAGATTTATCCTGCCCGAACCGGTGAATCGGGGTGAGTACGTGGGCAAAGGCGATTCCAAACGCCTTTGCTCTACGTACACAACCAGTTCACCGATTGGACGGGAATAAATCTCTGTCCCTACGAATGTGGGCGTTCTGGTTTTTTAGGAGGGATGTATGCAGGAAGATTGTCTCTTTTGTAAGATTGTCGCGGGCCAGATTCCATCGAAGTTAGTTTACCAGGACAATGATGTCTATGCTTTTGAGGATATCAACCCGCAGGCTCCCCAGCACATATTGATTATTCCGCGTCAACATATTGCTGCCTCGATGCACGATCTCAAACCGGAGCAGGCCCCGTTGCTGATGAGCATATTCCAGGCCGCCCAGAAAATCGCTATCGAACGCGGCATCGATAAGACCGGCTATCGTTTGGTGACAAATACTGGCCCCGACTCTGGCCAGGCGGTTTTTCACCTCCACTTTCACCTGCTGGGGGGTGCGCGGTTGGGCCTCTTTGGCGTCCCACATAAACGGACGTGATAAATCATGTCCCTACGATCAGGTAGTTCCATGCGTATTGCCATCGACTATACCGCCGGTATTCGCCAGGGGGCAGGCATAGGCACCTATGTCCGCAATCTGGTTTCCGCTATCTTAGCCCAGGATACCGGCAATCGCTATGTTTTGCTGACCAGCGGGCGTCCCACGCCCGAACATCCTTTTCCGACCGCTCCCAATGTCAGCGGTCGCAGCATATTTATTCCCGACCGCTATCTCAATATTCTCTGGTATCGCTGGCGCGTTCCCTTGCCTGCTACACTCTTTTCCGGGGCAGTGGACATCTATCATGGCCCGGACTTCGTGCTTCCCCCCTTGAGCAAGAAGATTCGCAAGGTTGTCACCATACATGATCTGGCCTTCCTGGAGCATCCAGAATACGCCGTGCCCGCGCTGGCCGCCTACCTCAAACAGGTGGTGCCGCAGGCGCTGGCCGAAGCCGACGTAGTGGCAACGGTTTCAGACGAAGTCAGCAAGACCGTTATCAAGCATTTTCAGACCCCCACCGAGAAGTTGACCGTCGTGCCTAACGGCGTCGCACCCCACATCCGACGCATCACCGATCCGGTGTTGCTGGGTGCCACACAGCATAAATTCGGCCTCAAACACCCGTTAGTATTGGGGGTGGGCACGCTCGAACCGCGCAAAAACCATAGCGGCCTCATTCGCGCCTTTTATCAGGTGCAGCAAAAGAAACATGGTCCGGCCATGCTGGCTATTGCAGGCGGCGAAGGCTGGCTCTATGAAGAGACACGTCAGTTGGTGACAGAACTCAAATTAGACAAAAAGGTACGTTTTCTTGGACGAGTGACCGATTTAGAACTTATAACGCTCTATAGCATGGCTGATGTGTTTGCCTTTCCATCCTTCTTCGAGGGTTTCGGCATTCCCCCTCTCGAAGCGATGGCCTGTGGCGCACCGGTTATCACCTCTAATACTTCCTCGTTACCAGAGGTAGTAGGTGATGCCGCGTTGATGGTTGACCCGCACGACACAGACGCGCTGGCGGCAGCCATTATGCGCCTTCTCACGGATGAAGCGCTGCGTGAGAACTTGCGTCAGAAAGGCTATCAGCGGGCCGCACACTATACCTGGGCACATTCGGCCCAGAAAATGCTCACTATCTATCAAAAACTCTATCAAGGCAAAATGCACTTCAGTGACGAGGAAAAAAACGCATGAAAATCGGTATCAACGCTCTCTTCTTTCAACAGCCTGCGACAGGGAGCGCGCAATACATGATTCACCTGCTGGCGGCGCTGGCCGAGGTCGATCAGCAGAATGAATATGTGTTGCTGGGCGCACAGCCGATCAAAGCGGAACAGCATCCGGCCTTTCCCTATCAGGTCTGGCCCGTGCCCGGCATCATTAGCAACCGCGAGAACATTGAGAAGCTGATCTGGGAACAGCTTACCGGCCCCGCTGCCGCCCGCGAAGCCGGTGTCGATGTTTTTCACGTTCCCTATTTCGCGCCGCCGCTGCTGCCACGCACGCCCACCGTCGTCACCATTCATGATGTCATCCCCCTGCGCCTGCCACTCTATCAGGCGGGGGCAAAGGTCAAAGCCTATATGAAGCTCGTTTCGCAAGCCGCGCACAACGCGACACGCATCATCACCGTCTCTCAGCATGCCAAACAGGACATGGTTGACGCGCTCAAAATTCCACCCGAACGCATCCGTGTTATTTATGAAGCCGCCGGTGAAGAGTATCGTCCCATCACCGACACGGAGACACTGGCGAGGGTGCGCGCGCGCTACGGCCTGGGCGAGCGCTACGTTTTCTATTTAGGCGGCCTGGATCAGCGCAAGAACGTTCCGCAACTGGTGCGTGCCTTCTCCCACCTCTATCGGCGGCTCGAAGACCCACGCTTGCAGTTGCTCGTATCGGGTAATCCTGATAAAAATAACGGCCCGCTCTTCCCAGACCCACGCCCGGTGGGGGCCGAACTGGGTATGAGCGGTCAGATTATCTACCGTTTCGTGGAAGAAGAGGATAAAGCGGCCCTCTACAGCGGAGCCAGCGTGTTTGTCTTCCCCTCGCTCTACGAAGGTTTTGGCCTTGATCCATTGGAGGCCATGAGTTGCGGCGCACCCGTCGTCTGCTCCAACCGCACCTCGCTGCCCGAAGTCGTCGGCGATGCCGCACTTACCGTCGATCCCGAAGACCTGGATACGCTCGTCGAGGCTATGTATCGCGTCCTGACCGATCAGCAACTGGCGGCAGACATGCGTGCGCGTTCGCTACAGCGCGCCGCGCAGTTTAGCTGGCGCAAAGCCGCGCAAGAAACGCTCTCGGTCTATGAAGAGGTATATAAAAGCACCAGGAAATAGCTTATGCGTGTATTGATGATTTCCAAAGCTCTCGTTGCGGGCACCTCGCAACGCAAACTGGAAGAACTGGCGAAGTGTCCCGGCGTTGAACTTACGCTGGTTACGCCGGAATACTGGCAGAGTGACGATGGCAGTAAGCAGATGCTTGAGCGTCTCTACACCGACGGCTATACCATGATCGTCACGGCCATGAAATTCAACGGCAATTTCCACCTGCACTATTATCCTCAACTGGGCAAGATCATGCAGGATGTGCAGCCAGAGATCGTGCATATTGACGAGGAGCCGTATAATTTCGCCACCTTCCATGCCATGCGCCTGGCTGTACAGCACAAGGCACACGCGCTCTTCTTCACCTGGCAAAATCTCTATCGCAACTATCCCCCACCCTTCCGCCAGTTTGAACTCTACAACTACAAGCACGCCGAGGTCGCCATTGCCGGCAATCGCGCGGCGGAGGAGGTGCTGCGGCGCAAGGGTTATCATGGCCCTATCCACATCATTCCTCAATTCGGCTTTGATACAGAGATTTATAGTCGCAGCGCGCCACGTCTGCCGCGTCAACCCGGTGATCCTTTCTCTATTGGCTTCATCGGACGCTTGAAAGAAGAGAAGGGGCTGACTCTGCTGGTCGAGGCGCTCCCTCATTTGCCCGATTATTGCCGCGTCGTTTTCGTCGGCAACGGCCCGATGAAGAGCGTGCTAGAAGAACTGGCAACGCGCCTGGGTGTGCAGCAGCGCGTAATCTTCAAGCCTGGCGTGCCGACATATCAGGTACCTCAAGAGATGGAACAACTGGATGTCTTTGTATTGCCCTCGCTCACCCGCCCCAACTGGATGGAGCAGTTCGGGCGCGTCCTGCCCGAAGCCATGTCCTGCGAAACGCCCGTCATCGGCTCCAACAGCGGCGAGATTCCCTATGTGATTGACGATGCTGGCCTGGTCTTTAAAGAGGGCGACGTACAGGACCTTGTGCGTTGTATCAGACAACTGCTGGATGACCCCACCCTCTATAACACGCTCGCCAGACGGGGTCGCCAGCGTGTGCTGGAAAACTACACGCAAGGCAAAATCGCCCGCCAGACTTTTGAGGTTTACCGCGAGATGCTGGGGATAAAGGCAAAATAGTAGCAAGGGGCAGGGCGACTGCGAGAGAGGATTGGTGAAAAAAAGCTGGCGGAGGAGGTGGGATTCGAACCCACGAGGGCTGTTCACCCTACACGATTTCCAGTCGTGCTCACTAGACCACTATGAGACTCCTCCAATGGGGCGGAGAGAGTGGGATTCGAACCCACGAGGGCTATTCACCCTACCGCTTTTCGAGAGCGGCACATTCGACCACTCTGACATCTCTCCGCCGCGTAGTATAACATATCTCTTGTGGCCTGACAAGCACCTGTTCAGGCCCATTTATGATTTGCCATTTATAATAGGCAAGAGCGCCTCCACCGAACGCACGATAATATCCGCGCCTCTACGTTTGTATAGCTCGACTTCCGAGGGTTGCACAAGCATAGCTGCTACAATGGAGGGTTCGTCTTCCCGTCTGTCAGCCATGTAATAGCGCACCAGATCGTAGTCATCGGCGGTGTCACCGATGTAGAGACCGCCGTGCGCGCCAACGGTCTCAATCGCCATCCGCAAGGCACGCGGGTCAGGCTTGGGACAGATATCGGCAGGAATAACGATCTCCCACCAGCGTTCCCCAGAGTAGTTCTCCAAACGCTCCAGGGCACTGGTCACTTCCGGCCCGACACGACCGGTTATCATGCCGAAGTGCCGGATACCAGCGGCGCGCAGACGGGCGGGAAAGTCAGGCGCAAACAGCATCTCCTCCGTATGCACAAAGCCGGGCGCGTCAGGCAGGTAGCGCGGCTCCTGGCCGAACCAGCGCCGGAAGTCGCGCGCGCCCCAGTACATCTCGTGGTAGAGGTTGCCGATCTCCCGATAATCCAGGCGCGCGCTGGCCGGAATGGTCGCATCCACCCAGGCGCGTCCACCCTGATCCCGCAGATGCGCTGCACGTGCCAGCGCCGCCCACTCCTCAATCGTGCGCTCTGCCAGTGGTGTGTCATGCCACTCGCGCAGACGTGCCGTCGAGAGTGAGGCCAGCAGGTAGCACATGTCCCAGTCATTGTTGAAGCCCCCTGCACGCTTGAAGGCATCGACATCGGCAATAGTAACTAAGGCTCTGCCTTCGCGCTGCCCCCAATCAAGGCCATGCAGTGTGCCGGTCACATATTCGGCCACAGCAATATCGGTGGCGTGAAACGAACTAACGGTCTGGATAAGCACGCCATCGACATCGAAGAAGATGGTATCGAACGGCTGAGGCAGAGACAGATCAGGGCGTCGCCATAAAATATGCGTATCAGTCATTATATGTAACGGGGCTATGGCCCGCGTCCTTTCTGTATTATGTGGCTGTATGAGCGAGATTGCAGTGTATCAATCAAGAGATACATCTGAGATGGAAAGGCATTATTCTTCAGCTTGAAGGCGGCGACGGCGTTGTTCGGCACTCCAACGGGTCAATGTCAAGGTTTCTCCATCATTTTTCTGTTCATAGTAAACGGTGGCTATATCAAAGTCGGTCCGGTAGCCAGGATGTACATAATCAGGACTGGCTGCACATTGCAGCCAGTCTGCTACCTTTCTCTGTGCGCAATCTTCACACAGGTAATTAAAGACAGGTCTTTCCTGCTCATCGCGGTGTTCATACTCAAAAACAGGCGTCGCTTGCTTGCATCTGGCGCAAACACGATCCCACAAGTTTCTATTTTTCGTATAGCGTTTGAGGCTCCAGATGAGAACCCCTGCTGGTATCCGACTCATAGCCCGCTCCTTCATGAAGGGACATCGGCAAGAAAAGAGACGCCACTTCCTATGCCCATCGCTAAAACTGCAATCGACGCACATTACAGCATCTTTCTGAGTATACCATAAAGGCGAACAGGTGAGTGTGAGCCGGAGTATCCGCAACGGGCCAGACATATCGCTCCAATCGGTCAGCCCTGTGACGATTGCGGCCAGAGTAGCAAGCAAGCCGTACAGCATCGGGTGATGCCAAAGATACAACGTAATGAAGGTTTGCAGGTTTGACGATTGGGCGGGCAACGGTTATAATCTTGCGGATGGGAGTTACTAAAACGCTGCTGCATAATAAAGAGTTGCCGCATGAAGGAAGTCTGAACAATGCCAAAAATGTACGGGTGGGTGCGTGAGGTCGTACCGGATAGCCCCGCCGACCGGGCCGGTATCCAGCCTGGTGATTTGATAAAAACAATTAATGGTCACTTGATTCGTGACCTGGTGGATTACCGCTTCTATGTCGCCGATGAAGACCTGCACATCGGCTTTGAGCGCCAGGCGAACATACACGAGGTACGCATTACGAAGGGTAGCGACGAGAGCCTGGGTGTCCTCTTCGGCGAGGAACCGGCCCCCTTTATTCGTCAGTGCGCCAATAAATGTGTTTTCTGCTTTATCAAAGGCTTGCCGGAACGCTTCGCGGCGCAGCCCGGTCTGCCGCACGGGATGCGCGCGTCGCTCTATATTAAAGATGACGACTATCGCTACTCATTTCTCTTCGGCAACTTTATCACGCTGACGAACCTGAAAGAACTGGACTGGCAGCGCCTGGATGAGCAGAAGCTGACGCCGCTGTACGTCTCGGTGCATACGACCGAACCGGACTTACGGCGCAAGATGGTGGACGGCCCCAGAGCAGGCGAGATTCTTGAGCATATTCAGCGCCTGGGCCGCATCGGCATCACCTGTCACACGCAGCTTGTCCTTTGCCCCACGATTAATGACGGCGAACATCTGGAGCGCAGCATCCGCGATTTAGTGGCCTTGCGCCCTATCGTTGAGTCGATCTCGGTGGTGCCGGTCGGCCTGACGAAGTATAATAACATGATTAAGGTGGGTGAACTCCCGCCACTGCGGCCCTACACGCGCGCCGAGGCTGAGGAGATCATTGCGCTGGTCGAGCGCTATCAGCGTCAATTTGAGGCCAGCGACCCCGATGGCAACCCCTTTGTCTATCTCTCCGACGAGTGGTACTACATCACGCAACGCGAGTTTCCGCCCGCCCGCCACTACGGCAGCTACGCACAGATCGAGAACGGTGTCGGCATGACACGCTACCTGCTCGATCAGTGGGAGCGCGGCAAACGCCGTCTGCCAGATAAAATGGAGCCGCCAAAGCACGTCACGCTGGTGACGAGTATGATGGCGCGGCCCGTCATCGAACAACTGGCCGCCGACATGCGCCACATTCAACAAATAGAGGTACAGGTGCTGCCGGTCGTGAACAAATTTTTTGGCCCGGAAGTCACCGTCGCCGGTCTGCTCTGCGGTCAAGACGTGCTGGCCGCCCTGAACGAGTTGAAGGCACAGGGACAGCTCGGTGATTTAGTGCTATTGCCGCGCGTTATGCTCGACAACGAGGGCATGCGCTTCCTCGATGACATCACCGTCGAGGAGTTCAAGCAGCAGCTTCAGCCTGCGCGCATCGAATTCGTGCGTAACGCACAGGAGACGATTGACGCGCTGCGCCTGCTGGCCTATCCAGAACTGGCGAATCACAAACGTGCCCAGCGCCTCGTGCGCGTGCAATCGCGTCTGTAGCACCAAATCTGTGGAACGTGCCAATGGACTATAACAAATGAAGCAGGTAGTAACCGGTGTAGGGACACAGCTTTAGCACACCCGAACGCGCAGATGGACTGTAACGAAAATGTATTCATATCCCTTATCATGCACCAACGTAGCGGGCGCGTAATTCGGCTTTCATGACTTTGCCCATCGCGTTGCGGGGCAGAGCGTCGGCGAAGACCACACGGCGCGGTATCTTATAGCGCGCCAGCTTGTCATTACAGAATGCAATGACCTCCTCGGCGGTGAGACTGCCCGGCACGCGCGGTACCACCACTGCCAGGCCCACTTCGCCCCATTTGGCGTCAGGTTGCGCGATGACCGCAACTTCCAGGATGCCGGGATGCCGGGCCAGCACACCCTCGATCTCCGCCGGATAAATATTTTCGCCGCCGGAGATTAACATGTCTTTCTTGCGCCCAACAATAAAATAATAGCCCTCCTCGTCACAGCGAGCCAGGTCGCCCGTGTGCCACCAACCGTCGCGGTAGGTTTCTGCTGTGGCCTCCGGCTGCTGCCAGTAGCCGGAGCAGACGTGTGGCCCGGCCAGCACCAGTTCGCCGACAGTGCCAGCAGGAACGTCGTGGTCGGTCGCATCGACAATGCGTGCCTCGGAGTGGAAGACAGGGAAGCCAACCGAACCGGCCTTGCGCAGAGCATCTTCGGGAGCCAGACTAAAACAATTGACACCTACTTCGGTCAGGCCGTAGCCCTGGCGAAAGACCAGGCCCCGGTCGGCGTAACGCTGAATGATCGGCAAAGGACAGGAGGAGCCACCGGTTACACAAAAACGCAGCGAGGAAAGATTGCAGGTTGAAAAGAGCGGATGTTCCATCATCATCTGAAAAACGGATGGTACGGCAAAAACAATCGTGCAGCGTTCCTGCTCAATGGCCCATAACACAGAGGTTGGCTCGGACGAGCGCAGCAACACGACGGTTCCACCGGCATGGAAGAGCGGGGTAGTAAGGACATTCAAACCACCGGCGTGAAAGAAAGGCGCAAACGTCGGCGTAATGTCTGTGTCGCGCAGACCCCAGCTCACCTGTGTATTGATCGCATTCCAGGTAATCATGCGATGAGAGAGCATGGCCCCTTTGGGCACGCCGGTCGTACCGGAAGTGTAAAGAATCAGAGCTATCTCCTCGCCATCAGTTAAGCGCAATGGCTGCACCCGTTGCGCCAGAGCGTGATCTGCACCAGGGAAGGCACTCATGGCTAACATCGGCAGGTGCGGAAACTCGCCGGATTGTAGCGCAGTCACCGCAGCCGTAGCCTGCGCTTGATGTTCTTCGTCGTGTATCAGCAGTGTTGGCGTACAATCGTTTAGAATCGTCTTCAATTCTCTCACGGTCAAACGCCAATTGAGTGGTACCAGAATTGCTCCCAGCAGCGCACAGGCAAAAAAGGCATCGAGATACTCCGGCGTGTTGAAAGCCAGCACCGCCACGCGCTCTCCTGCATGTATGCCATAGTCGGCCTGCAAAAACGCGGCCAGTGCGCGTGTGCGTGCATTCATTGTACGATAGGTCAGACGTTGTTGCGTTACCACATCAATCAAGCCCACCTTTTCCGGCGTAAGCTGTTCGCGGCGCTGTAGCCACTCGCCGATGTTTACGAACGTCATGTTCATCTCTCCATTTCATCCCTGTACATGTTGTCGCCTGCGGCGATAACATATACACTACATGTAGCGATGCCCCTTGTGGGTATCAGGCTCCTTTGCAGGACTCAGCACTGATAGTATACGACGATGCATGGATGGTTTCATGTGATTGAGGGCTAAACAATGATAACCTCTTGGTTTTCTGTCGCACTGATGTTATAATAATATGACACATGAATCATCTATCATGTCATGTACAGGCTGGCAGTCGAAAAGTCAAGGCTACCACAGAGAGCCGCAATGTGCGATGATAGACAAAGGATGGTATACGAGGAGTAAATTCATGATAAATGATCAGGCACAATCAGCATCAGAGGTAGAGAAACGCGCGACGCACGCCGAGAATAGTTCGGCTCCCTCGCTGCCGGTTACACCGAGGGGCGAGGCCACACGACGCCGCATCCTTGACGCGGCGGAGAACGTCTTTGGTGAAGTCGGCTATTATAAAGCCAGCATTTCAGAGATTACCAGGCGCGCGGGAGTAGCGCAAGGCACATTTTATATCTATTTCCGCAGTAAGCATGAAATATTCGTCGAACTGGTGGAAGATATTGGCCATCGCTTACGCGCGCAGACCAGGGCCGCCATTCAGGACGCGCAGAATCGTTTGGAGATCGAACGGCGGGGTTTTGCCACCTTTTTCGAGTTCGCCTCTACTCATCGCCGCATTTACAGCATTGTGCAAGAGGCCGAGCGCGTGGCCCCCGAAGCGGCCCAGGCGTACTATCGTGCTATTAGCCAGGGCTACGAGCGCGGTCTACGCGCGGCGATGGAGGCGGGCAACATTCGCAAACTTGATCCCGAAGCCATTGCTTACGCCCTCATGGGCATTGGACACTTCGTCGCGCTGCGCTGGATTATCTGGCCGCAAGAGGACGAGAAAACGCACGAGCAACCGCCCCAACTTCCTGAAGAAGTGTACACAGCAGTGATGGATTTTATTGAGCGTGGGCTGGCTAAACCCGATGAATAGATAGATTTGCGCTCGCCCAGCCCTTTTCTTCGCTGGCTTGACAAACATACGTTGTGCCTCGTATGATGGAACAGGTCGTTCTCTGGGTGGAACGGGCATATAAAGTTTCTTTCACACCGAAAGCTTGCTGCGCTGGTCGCTACCGCTATATTTGCAGGAGAGAAGCCTATGACTGACGTTCCTATTTCTGCACATTCCACTCAAGCTCGTTTGCCAATGGAGTTGTTCCGTCCCTCACTTTCGTATCCATCATATGCTTACGCACATATGCTGGCACAGACCGCCGAGCGTTACCCGGAACACGTCGCCCTTATTTACAAGGACGTGAATCTGACCTATCGAGAACTCAACGCGCTGGTAAACTCCTTCGCGCACGCACTGCTCGACCTCGGCATCCACAAGGGGCAGACGGTAGCCTTGTTGATGACAAATCGACCGGAGTATCTGATTAGCTGGTTTGCCATCATACGCATCGGAGCCGTCGCCAGTCCATTGAATCCTTCTTATAAGGCGCGCGAAGTGGCTCACCAGTTAAAGGACAGCGAGGCAGTGGCAGTCGTGGTGCAGGAAAACTTGCGGTCACTGGTGCAAGCGGTACGCGCGGACTTGCCGGATTTGCAGCATTTGATTGTGGTCGATGCCCGCGAGCAAGAGCCGCAGATGCTCGTCTTTCACCACCTGCTCCGGCGCTATCCGGCTACCACTCCTGATTGTGATAACGTACAGCAGGATGATCTGGCAGCATTACCCTATAGTAGTGGTACAACGGGATTGCCGAAAGGGGTTATGCTCAGCCACAAAAACCTGGTCTACAACGCCGTGCAGTCGGTGGCGACGGCCCGTATGACCTTTGAAGACCGCCTGCTGATCTTCGTGCCGCTTTATCATATCTATGGTATTATGCTAATGGGCTGCTCGGCTCTCTCAGGAGCCAGGATCGTGCTGATGGAACGTTTTGACGCTGAGACATGTCTGCGCCTGATTCAAGAACAGGGAATAACGATCCTGTACTCAGTACCCCAGGTGCTGGCAGTACTGAATGATTGGTCGAGCCTGCACGAGTATGATCTGCATACCGTGCGTTTTACGCAGTGTGGCGCAGCACCCGTACCGCCGCCTCTGGCCCGTCGCTTCGAGGAACTGACGCACATTCCTGTCATGACCTCCTATGGTCTGACGGAGGCCTCACCCGGCACGCACTCCAATCCGGTCTATGATCGCCGCTTCATGCGCGTGGAGACTATCGGTTTACCAATACATGATACTGAGCAAAAGATTGTGGACATCGAAACCGGCCAGATTGAACTGGGGCCAGGCGAAGAGGGCGAGTTAATCGTGCGGGGGCCGCAGGTAATGCTGGGCTACTGGAAAGCGCCGGAGGCCACCGCCGAGGCGCTCAGAAACGGCTGGCTCTATACTGGCGATATCGGCTGGCGCGACGAAGATGGCTATGTGACGATCACTGACCGTAAGAAGGAGATGATCAAGTACAAGGGCTTCAGCATCGCGCCCGCTCAGATTGAGGCGCTGCTGCTTGAACATCCCGCTGTTGCCGACGTCGCCGTGATAGCGAAGCCAAGTGACGAGGCGGGCGAGATTCCCAAAGCCTTTGTGGTGCTGAGAGCAGGCTATGAGCATCAGCAGGCCGACGAACTGATGGCCTGGGTCAACGCCCGGCTGGCAACCTACAAGCATGTGCGCGAGCTAGAATTTATTGATGCCATTCCCAGAAATCCTTCTGGAAAAATCTTGCGTCGCATCTTAAAAGAGCAAGAGCGGCAGCGCATGAGTTGAACTGGAACAGGAGCGAGCAACCACATGAATCTGGCAGATATTGTCGCCATTGATGTTCATGTCCACGCAGAAGTCTCGGAGCGCGTCTCGCAGGATCAGGCCTGGGATGCCGTGCGTGAGGCATCAACTGCATATTTCAAGAATGAGGGCGCACGTCCAACGCTACCCGAAATCGCGGCCTATTATCGGGAACGCAAGCTGGCCTGTGTGATCTTTCCTGTCGATATGGAAGCAACGACGGGCATTGAGCGCGTGCCGAACGAAGAGGTGGCCGAAGCTGCGGCTGCCAATCCCGATGTCTTCATACCTTTTGCCAGCATTGACCCCGCCAAAGGCAAGATGGGCGCACGCGAGGCCCGTCGCCTGATCGAACACTTTGGTGTGCGCGGCTTCAAGTTCCACCCCTCAATCCAGGAATTCTATCCCAATGAGCGTGTCGCCTATCCACTCTACGAGGTGATTGCGGAAGCGAAATTGCCCGCTATCTTTCATACCGGCCATTCCGGCATCGGCACGGGTATGCGCGGCGGCGGCGGCATTCGCCTCAAGTACTCCAATCCAATGTATCTGGATGATGTCGCGGTTGATTTCCCCGATATGCCCATTATCATGGCGCATCCTTCTTTTCCCTGGCAGGACGAGGCTCTTTCGGTATGCCTGCACAAGCCCCAGGTCTACATTGACCTCTCTGGCTGGTCGCCGAAGTATTTTCCACCACAACTCATCCAATACGCGAATACGCTGCTCAAACACAAAATGCTCTTCGGCAGCGACTACCCCATGATTACACCGGATCGGTGGCTGGCCGATTTTGAGCAGATCGCCATCAGGCCAGAGGTGCGACCGTTGATTCTCAAGGAGAATGCAATCAAATTGCTAGGTCTTCGCACATAGTTGTCGTGTGCCATCAGGTAAACAAATCATGACCTTCATTGGCAAAATTTAATCTAATTTTAACCATTTAAACACTGCTTTGCCCCTTATAGCTCTGTATACTGGGGTTGGGCCTATACGGGTTGGGACTCCTTCCTCACGTTGAGGAACAAATCCGTATATGCTTCTTTGACCCTCATTGTACTGGAATCGGTCGTGTGAGGGTCAGAAGCCCGAAGTGGGATTGAAACCTATTCTTTGTCCCGACCCACAACTTCCATCTCTTGGAGCGGGTGTGGGCTGCGGGTCAGGATACCGTCCGGCAGGTGAACAACGATGATGCTCACATTGTCCTCGCCGCCCCCTTCGAGCGCGGCCTGAATGAGTGCCTGGCCCATGCTGGCGGCACTATCGAGATGGGTACGAATAACCTCTTCGATCTTGGGGTCGCGTACCATGTCCCACAGGCCATCGGAGCAGAGCAGCAACCAGTCGCCTGCATGGAATGCTTCGATGAAGGCATCAACCTCGACATCCAGCTTTTCGCCGAGGCTACGGTAAATCTGGTTACGGCGGGGATGAGTATAGATGTCGTCTTCCTGGATAATGCCGGCAGCCACCAGGCTTGCCACGACCGAGTGATCCTGCGTCAGTTTCTTGAGACCTTCGGAAAGACGATACAGGTAGGTGCGGCTATCACCCACATTAATGACACAGGCAGTATAGGGGTAGGTGGTCATCTGGCCGTCGGCATTAGTTTCTGTGGTGGGCATACTTACGATGAGCGCAGCCGTCATTGTTGTGCCCATATCGGCGTGCTGCTCCATGTTGCGCTCGTGTATGGCCTGGTTAGCCCGCCTGACGCCTTCAACAAGCAATTGACGCAGCGCATCTTTATCCATCTGCATACCGTTTTGTAGCTGCGGCACGATATACTCTTTAATAGCCTGAATGGCCAGCCGACTGGCATCCTGGCCGTTGGCGTGCCCGCCCATGCCGTCGGCGACGACGAACAGACCGACCTGCTGAGGCATACCATTGATCAGGCAGGTACCCTGGGCGGCGAAAACGCTATCCTCGTTGGCCTTGTGCTGGCGCTTGATGCCACGATTCGTGCATGGCGCAACTTCAAAACCTGTGAAGTTGCCGGTAGGGGTGGCAGCGGGCCATTTATGTGAGGGCGATATGGGCTGAGTTGTTGCCTCCTCCTGTGAACGCGCTAGATCAGGCAAGGTGCGCTCCGCAGCCGCCGGATAGGCTTGATAGCTGTTGATACCGTTGCTGCCGCCCGCAGGGCTATGCTGGAGGGCGGAGCTATCAAAGGGGAATTCGAGCGTTGTCTGATTCTCGATGGCAGGCGATCTGGGCATGAGCGGTGGCATACTGGGTGAAAGTTGCTGTACCGGCTGGATCGGGCGTAGATGTAGACCCGATTCGGACGGAGAGAGCAGGGTACCACAGTTGGGGCAATATGTCGTGCCAGCCATGACCGGCGTCTGACAATTGGGGCAGAGGAGTTCTTGTGGCGTATTCGCTGATTGAACAGGCATCATTGGCAAGGTCGGTGGCTCCTGCGGCACGGCGAAAGGCATAGGAATAGCGGGCTGTGGTCCTGACTGTTGCTTCCACGCTGTCCCTGGCTGATCCTGCTGCATTTTTGCCAGTTGATCTTTGGCGATGGCGCGCGCTTCCGCTATATCTCGCTTGAGCCTGCGTCGGGCCGGGTAGCTGAACAGGCGTGTCATCAAGAAGATAAGAGCTATTAGTACGATCAGGGCACTAATGAGCAGTGGGATGGTAGGCAACATGAGATCGCCCACAGTGATATTCGTGGGCAGGAACGGGATACCTGCGGATACGGGTGTAGTTTTCTTGTCCGGCTCGTTGCCCGCAGCGGTCGTTGCTGAGCTGGTCAACTGCGCGAATTGCTGCGCCCCCACAAATTGCGAATTCTCCTGAAAGGCAAGTTGGAAGTCGGCATTAGCTGCCTGTGTATCTGGTGATTTTTGATAGAGGGTCGTGATACCATTGCGCCAGTTATCATGCACCAGATTATGATGCTCCTTAAAGAAGGTAGCGAGGGTATCCTGGGTGTTGAGGAAGGTCTGAATTTCAGTCACAGATATGGACGTCTGAGCGTTGAGACGCAGGCCGGTAAGGTTGCCGGTAGCATCGACCAGGGGAGAGCCGATCTCCACCCCTTTTTCTGTTGCAATGACGGGTGTAAGGTAGGGTGTGACGCTCTGCTGAAAACTGCTGGTAGTGCCGGTGATGCTGGCCGGTGGCAATGTTTGTGAGGTGCTGCTTTGCGTCAGAGCGATGGTATCGGCCTGTAAAGTTGGGGCGGTCGCCAGATCGGCATAGGGTAGGGTCTGCGCGCTGTGAAAGGAGAACAGGGCTAAACCGTTGCCACAAGCGCGTTGCTGGCAGATCACGGCGGGCATGGGAAGGGACTCGGAAGTGCTGCCGGCGGCTACGTTGGTCAGGGAGGCGGAGAAGGTAACGGCATGCGGATTGTAGGCGCTGCTCAGCAGGACGGTGATGGCGGTGAGAAGGGCTTTCGGCGTGCCGGTGGTGCAATCGGCCTGGGTAGGATTGACCAGGGAGCCGCTGGTCAGCACCCAGTTATTCTGGTCGTTGGCATCGGTGGCGGTGCCGCCGGTCACGATGACGCCCAGGCCGGTACAGGCTATCGTGTTCTGCGCGGAGAGGCTGGTGGACGATTTATAGAACGAGATGAGACGCACGACGGAGACGCCGATACGAGCCAGATTTTGCGGGGGTAAGGTGTCGGCTTGTGGGTAGGCGGAGTATGCAAGTGCCGAAGAGGTTGTCAGCAAGAATAGCACTCCTATGATGGGCCAAACACTTGCAATGGAGCGCAAGAATACGCGCCATTGGGCCGCTCTCGTGATCTTGCGAGTGTGACGATCATGCGTACTCATAAACAACAGTCCCCTTTATACCGATTTACAGGGCATCTGCGTACCCTGCCCATTTCACCTGCCGAGACGGGCGCGGATACGCTGGTATGTTTTTGGTACCTCCGGGTTGATGGTGCCCAGAGGGCCAACAACGTAGCCGCACTCGCGGAAGGCATCCTCCAGTTTATTTTCACGTTCATACACCTGACTGAGCAGAAATCGAATATGGTATTCGCCCGGTCGCAGAAAGAGTGCCTGCGTGAAGGCCATTTCCGCCAATGGCAACTGGTTTGCGCGTGCGGCAAGTTGACCGAGCGAGACATGCATGATAAAATTCTTCGGGTCAAGCCGCACTGCCTCTTGATATTCATATAACGCAGGCTCAATCTGGTTCATCTTCTCATAACACTGGCCCAGGCGATAATGGGCTTCAGCGTCATTACTGTTCAAACTCAGCGCGTTGCGATATGCATTCGCGGCGACCTCTGGCTGATTGGTGATAAAGAGAAAGATGTCACCGATCAGCTTATGCGTCTGAGGGTCAGAGCGATTAAGTTCCAGGGATTTATTATAAGCCTTCATGGCTAGATCAACCTGGGGCGGCTTGCGATGGCTAAAAATCGTGCCAAAAATGCGATGCACCAGAGCGTTCTCCGGCTCTAAGGCATAGGCGCGCTGCACTGCCGCATAGGCAGCTTCATAGCGTTCGGCGTTGATATGATTGAGCGCTTCCTGAAGAGCTGCGGCGGCAGGCCCGGTAGTTGATTGGGCAGCAGGCGTATTAGTTGGCCCCAGGGGATGGGCGGGTGTGTTGGCGGGCAACTGCGCTCCCGATGGGTGTGAAGGTGCGGGCGCATTGCCGACTAGCGATTGCCCTGAAGGGCGTCCAGGAGCAGCGTTGGGCGCAACCGATATTGGCACAGGTTGAGGGACGACAGACACAGGTGGTAGAGCAAGAATCGCACGCTCCATCTCGGCAGCGCTTGACCAGCGCCGGTCAGGCAGCAGTTCCAGCGCTTTCATGATAATCTGCTCGAAGCCGGGTGAGATATCGGGGCGCAGACTACGCACTGGCGGAAACGTAAAGAGGGGTCGGTTGTTAGCAGCGTCGTGATGCGTCAGCACTTTATGCAAGGTTGCTCCCAGTGCGTAAATATCGCTGCGCGGCTCCGGCATGCCCTGTACCTGTTCGGGCGGCGCATAGCCGGGCGTCATGATGATAGTAGCCTGACTTTGTGACTGAAATGTACGAGCGATACCGAAGTCGATCAATTTGATCTCATCGCGCACTGTGACCATAATATTCGAGGGTTTCAGGTCGCGGAAGATGATAGGCGGTGTCTGACGGTGGAGATAAGTGAGAACATTGCAGAGTTGTTGCGCCCAACTGCGGGCGCGCGCCTCTGGAACGCCGCGTGCGCCGTTCAAACCGGAAATATTGCCCTCGCGCTCCATAATCTCGGCCATCGTCTGGCCATCGATAAAATCCATAACGAGATAGTGACGCCCCTGCTCAACGAAAAAGTCACGCACGCGCGGAATACAGGGATGATTCAGGTCGAGCAACAGTGTGGCCTCGCGCGTAAACCATTCGACCGACTGCGCGCGTTCACTCTCCGACTTAAAATTGTCCAGCATCTCTTTGACGGCACAGGGACGCTGGAAGCGGGTGTCGATGGCACGGTAGACCGCGCCCATCCCCCCCGCCGCGACCAGACGCTCGATTTTATAGCGTGCGTTCGAGAGTTCCGTGCCAGGGGCCAGGCGGGGTTTCTCGTCAGAGCCATTGTTTGTGCCACTGTTTGACGTAGAGAACGGCGCGCCGCTACTATTCACATCACGTTGATTGCTTTGTGGCGTTGCCGCACTGCGTAGAGGCGATATATTCCCAGGATCATATGAAAAATTTTGTACCATACATTTACACCGTCTATCCTGCTCAGAAGCGTTTTATAGCCAGCCTGCTGTCTGATAAAATAGTAAAGAGTCCAGCAACACACTCGCTCTCAACCCGAAAGCACCGCATTCTTGTATTGGGGGCATTATAACACATCTTGTCCTGGCTGAGCAGTGCATTCTGTCACAATTATACTGTGTTTGAGCAATCATTTTTTCTGTGGAGCGTATGTGCAATCTCGGTCAAGAGTTGCACCATGCCGGGAACCTCATCAACGATGACATCGGCGTGGGCAAGCAGGTCGGGTAAGGTATCAGCGTGCTTCACGACGACCGAGCAGGTCTGGATACCTTCCTGGCGTAGTTGCTCCAGGGCCAGCACGGCGTCCAGGTCGGTGCGGTCATCGCCCGCGAAAAGCAAGCCGCGCGCTCCGGTCTGCTGAGCATAGCGACGAATAGCGCTCCCCTTATTCACCGCCAGAGGCGTTAGCACTTCCACCACAAATTTGCCCTCGCTCAGACGCATGCCTGAGCGGCGCGCAGGTTCTTCTAAAAGGGATAGAATACGCTGCCGGGCCTCGCGGGGTGCGGCGACATTACGATAATGGATAGAGCCTCCCACTTGTTTGCGCTCTACAATCACGCCGGGCAGGTCGCTCAACGCGCGCTCGGCCAGATTGAGCAGGGCGTTGGCCGGCTCGACATAGGGACGCGCTTCAGGGATAAGCTGAACGGCATGTGTGGCGGGCAGACCCTCGCTCCATTCCAGACCATGTGTACCGATATAAGTTAGACCCTCTACATTGACGATGGATGCGCCATCGACCAACATGCGCCCGGTCATAATCGCCACATGTGCGTGACGCTTGAGTTCTGCCAGCAGCGCGGCCACGCCGGGATAGAGGCGAGCATCTTCGGGGCGGGGAACAAGGGGGCTGAGTGTGCCATCAATATCAAAAACAAGGCTCAGCGGGCGCTGTTGCAGCACTGCCAGCAGGGTAGCGGAAAGCATTTTGCGCGTATCCTCTCCATTACTCACTGGCTCAACGCAAACTGCTCAAACATGGCCTCCCAGACCTCCTGGTTCTCCATCCGTTCGCGTGGACTGGCAACGCGGGCATTGATCGAGTGGAAAAGACTGCTCAGGATACGCAACAGTACATCGGAGGCCTGCTTGTAGAATATTTCCACTTTTGCCATGTTCCCCTGTAAGATGCCGCGACAGAGCCGGTCGAAGTCCTCCGCGTCGATATGGTTCTGCACAACGTTGAAGCTGTAGCTACTGATGCGAGACAGATTCTCACGGTAGAGCAGCATTTGTAGTGTATTAGGATCGAGTTCGGTGCCGTTGGCACGGCAAGCCTCGGCCAGCGCGTCCATTGTCCAGTTAATGAACTCGACCAGCGCGCTGAGCTGTTCGTGTGGCATGCGCTGATTCTGCCAGGCCTGCTCCATACGGCTCAGCAGATCGAAGAGAGCGAAATGTTCCAGGCGCAGCTTCTCCGCCGGGTCTGGCAGGTTAAAACGCTGCTTGGAGTTCGTGCTGGGCTGTGGAATTTCATAGTGTGGACGCGGAATCAACAACTGTCGCTGTACAAGTTGGGCCATCTCTCGTGCCACTTCCATCTCCGGCAGACGCAGGGCGATGGCAATGCGGCGCACATTGTAGCCTCGTTTGACCAGAAAAACCAGGGCCATGACACGTGTGGGCAAATTGGTTGGCTGCGACAGCGTTGGTGCTACTTCACAGACGGTGCGCATACCATCGGGCAGAAACAGGCGCAGTTGCTGCCATTCGTCGGCATAACCGACCATCTCCAGGGTTGTGCGCATAATCTCGATGTCGAGGGGCGTCTCACCATAAGGGAGCAACTTCTGGATGTCGTTGCTGGCAATAAATTCGTAGTTGCCCTCCTGCCACAGGCCAAGCTCGCGCAAGGTCCAGAGGGCTTTGGTGCGCAGGGCCTCCTGCAATTGTTGTGGCGTGATGACGCCCATATGAATCAATCGCTCACCAATACGCATGCCGACGACATCTTGCAGTTGTTGCGCGAAGGCCTGGTCAATCTGCTCACGGGTAGCCATGCGTAACTGTTGTAGCACATTGCCGAGGGTGAGGGCCATGGCGTCAAATTCAACACAGTTGGCAATCTTGCCCTGGTGAAAATAGATAATCCCTGATCGGCCTGTGTTGTGTCTGAGGTGAAGCGCACCGGTCATATTGCCCATATCCATCACCTGTAGCACCTCGACCAATCCGAACTCGTTGAGTGAACCGGTTAGCAGGGTATTCATCTTACCATCCTTATAAGTCCTTGCTCGCCTTGCCTGTCCATGCTGCCCTCATCTTTATATCAGAACGTGCTCAATGTTGTCTCTTTAGTATCTGTGATTATAGCAAAGGAATAGCGCCTGCCACAAGGGTAAACCAACGAGAACAGAGTGCCCAATTTTTCTCCTATCGGCCTTGTGTTCACGCGACGTTTATGTTAATGTAAGGTCTGCAATAGCAGAACCATGTGATGTTCGTGGGGGTATGTTTCATCATGCAAAAATCTTCTTTCGCCGGGGCGATTGCAACCATCATCTATACTCTATTTGCTTGCCTGCTTGCCGATCTTGCCCTGGTCTGCTTGCCTCCATCGTCGGTCGTACATGCGGCTGGGCCACAACTGGCGCTCTCCCAGCCCGGCACAAATGTCAATCCTATGCAGATCGGTGGCCCCGTCGGCGTCAAAGTTGAGTTGGATGGCAGTGGTTTCACACCCAATGTGACGCTGACGTTGTACACGATGACGAATAATGACACGCCACAAAACTGTCGTGGCGGGGGAAATCCCGACCAGCTTGGACTGACACCATTTAACAAACCACCCGTAACCATACAGACGCGGGGCGACGGCACATTCACACAGGTTGTTACATGGCCAGGCACGGCTAATACTCCAGGCGTCTCCTATTACGTCTGTGCCGCACCACAAAACCAGGAGGGGGCGCTATCCTCAAACACCTTTACCGTTACTCCCATGCCTCAGCTTACCCTCTCGCCCACGACCATCAATCCAGGCGGCACAGTCATGCTTTCAGGCATGAACTGGTATCCGCCTCAAGCACTTACTCTGATGCTCATAGCCGCCAATGGTACTACTGTTTTCACACAAGCTATCACGCCCGATCAGAATGGCAACATTAATCAACCGGTGACGCTGCCTACTACGCTGCAAGATGGGACCTATACAGTGAGGCTCGCCGCCAACAATGAGCAGGTATTGGTAATCATGCAGAATAATGCTCTGACAGTGCAGGGAAATGCGGTTGTCACACCGACTGTTGTCCCTTCGCCTTCACCAACAATCACACCCACCGTAGCAGCCTCGCCCACCGTGAGGCCAACGACTCCTGCCGGTTCCGGTAGGAGTGATGGTGGCAGCAGCAATAGCGGCACTGGCTCTAATCTCTGGCTCTTCACGCTGGCCGGTCTGGGCATTGTGCTGGTGATTATCGGCATTGTGCTGTTCGCGTTCTATTCGCGTCGAGCGTGAATTATAATGAAAGATGTTTGAAGATTCGTTCAGGGATGGCGCACACGACAAACATAATCAGACGCCAGAACCAGGGCAGGTATACCACATCTGCGCCACGCAGCATGGCCCTGTACGTACCCAGGCCAACAGCACGCGCTGAGGCGTAGAGCGGATTTTTTCTCTGCTGTGCCGTCATCGGCGTATCGACAAAGCCTGGCTTGATCGTCACAACCGATACGCCGCACTTCGCCATCCGTGCGCGTAATCCCTGCGTGAAAGCGTTAAGCGCCGCTTTAGCCGTGCCATAAACATAGTTGCTCGGACGCCCCCGGTCGCCCGCCACCGAGGAGATGACGGCAATACAGCCCTTGTGCTGCTGCTCAAAATAGTTGGCGGCCAGGGTCAAAAGCGCGATTACGCTGATGGCGTTAGTTTCCAGCGAGTTGAGCGTCTCTGTTACGCTCAATTCACATCGCTGCTGATCGCTCAATACACCATGTGCGATCAGCAGCATATCAAGGGAGCCGAGCGCGTTCAACGCGGCCTCAAACATCGCCTGATGCTTTTCATATTCAGTAAAATCCAGCACATAAGTATCAACCTGCTTAGCGCCATACACCTTGAGATCGCAGGCAACCGTCTCCAGCTTCGCGCTATTACGGGCCACGAGAAAAAGTGTGGCCCCATCGCGGGCAAAACAGCGCGCTGCCTCGTGCGCAATCGCTGAGGTCGCTCCTAGTATCAAGACATTCATGCTAACCTCATTACGTTCATAATATTGTGTATTATGATTTATTACATCTATTGCTCAATTTATCATCTGTATATGTTCAATTTCCGCCCCCCCCCGAAAATAGTCAGCTTCAAGTTATGAGGGTTTGTCTGGTCACACGCCGCCAGAAACTGGATGAGTAGTGGGGATCGATATATTGCGCGAACTCCTTCCATTGTGGGTAGTATGCCTGGAAGCTTTCTGCCGTCATGTGTGCATCTTTGGCGGGATAGACTGCGCCGCCGCTTTCACGCACAAGTTGATCTAACCGCTCGAACAGCGTCAGCGTCTTGGGGCCATGATAGGGGAAATCGAGCGCGAGCGTCAGGCCTGGACGTGGAAAGGAGAGCATCCCAGGCGAAGGTATATCGCCAAATTTCTTTAGCACGGTAAGAAACGAGCCTTCGCCGGAGCGACTGATAGTCTCCAGCAACACCTTCATTACGTCGTAGCCATTATCAAGCGGCACGACACACTGGTATTGCAAAAATCCGCGTTTGCCATACATGCGGTTCCAGTGTTGAATGGTATCCAGAGGATAGAAGAACGGCTCATAGGGTACCAGCTTACGCACACGGTTGCCGTGCTGCGCGCGATAATACACTGCATTAAACGCCTTCATGCTGAACGTGTTCAGCACAAAAGACGGCATATCGACAGGAACACTCAAACGGGGCGAACGTGCGCCATCGCCTTGCCACTCTCGTAGCTCGCTTTCTAATGGTTCAGCATGATCGCCGCGCATGAAGAGGCCGCGTCCAAGTTGCTGTCCAGAGGCGAGACAATCGACCCAGGCTACAGTATACTCGAAATCCTGGTCGGAGTCGTTGGAGAGTGCCATGAACTCGGTCAGCGAACGGTAGCGAATACGCTCCATCAAAATAAAGGGATTATGGATAGGCTTGAGGCGAAACTCGGCCCATAGAATAAGGCCGGTCAGGCCCAGACCGCCGATGGTGGCCCTGAACAATTGCACATTTTCGTCTGGCGAACACAGAAGACGTTCGCCGTTAGAGCGTAGCAGTTCAAAGCGGGTGACGTGACAACCGAAGGTTCCAGCGCGATGATGATTCTTGCCATGTACGTCATTCGCAATCGCTCCGCCCACCGAGACAAACTTTGTCCCTGGAGTGACAGGCAGGAACCAGCCGCGCGGCACGATCAGCGTTAAAATATCGGCCAGCGTTACGCCCGCCTCGCAACGTAAAATGCCCTTCTGCTCATCGAAAGCCAGAAAGTGATTGAGGTGGCTCACATCCAGCATGACGCCATCCTCATTCAGACAACTATCGCCGTAGCTGCGCCCGTAAGCATAGGGCAACACGGGGGCGTCGAAAGAGGCGAGATCGGGCAGCTCGTCGCGCCAGTACACGGGGACAACGGCGCGCGGTCGCACACGTGGATAGCGTCCCCACGATTGCGGTATCATTGGCATCTTATTCATAGCGCTTATTTTAGCAGATGCTTGTCAAATTCTAAAGCCCTAAAGGCTACCTATTTTCTATAAATCAGTCTATAACAGAGGCTATAGAAGCCTCTGCTATTCCATCTGCCATTCGGAATGTTCAGGCAAAGAAGCCGACGAGGGGGTAGGCAACAGGTTGATGATCTATTTGATGTGCAGCTTAACATTACGTAGCACTGGAACACTGCAAGATCGATCCTGAAAATTGCCGTGTTATGAACCCTTTGTTCAAGCAATGAGGAGGACTCTTCTGTGAAGAAACATCTCTATTTATCACGTCAAGGCAGTGCAACTATGGCTATCATCGCACTGCTAAGTCTCGTGTTGGGAGCAGCTTATCTCTCTGGCCATGTCACGGTTACGCATGCTGCGGCGGCCCCCAACGACGGTGACGGTATAGGCACACCGATGTTCACAACCGACCAGAGCGTGACGAATTTCTCCGCCAACGCCGACACTATCCCGTATTGGCGTTCGTCTTTTACCGACCCGACGAACGGGGTCACATATCCCTTTACGATGGTTGGCACAAATCCATTTCAGGATGACGTGACTACGACAGTTCCTACGGTCATTATCCCCTTCAGCTTTACCTTCGTGCAGTCAGCCTCTACCAACAATGTACTCGATGGGACAAGCAAGGTTACTCTGACGGAACAATCGCCAATGTTTCAGAATGCCGATATTGGTACGGCAGCAGACACTACGGCGAGCGCTCCACCGGCGTATCCTGGGGTGGCTCCTGCCAATGCCCGCCCGCTCCACGAGCCGAGCGATGTGACCCAGGTAGCTGATGCCATCGAGCGCGCTCTATGGGGCAAGACCGGCTCCAGCTACCATGTGTTGCTTGGTCAGCCGACAGTCCTGCCTACCGTCTCATATACTGTACCCAGTAACCAGGGCTTCCTCACCATTGGTCACCGTTCAGGTGCGCGCATCGGCCTGATAGAATACCAGTGGTTCTCCGACCGACTGAACGAGGCTATGCGCAGTTTGCACATCAGCCCGAAGGTGCTGCCGATCTTCCTGGTATACAATACCTTCCTCTACATTAAAACACCGGGTAATTGCTGCGTCCTCGGCTATCACGGTGCAACTACGTCGTTAAATGGCAATGGCCAACAGTTAGTAAATACCTATATGTTTGCCTCTTACAGTGATCCGGGTATCTTCGCAAAGAATCCCGGCGATGCGATCTCTTACATCCAGGATGTCAATGCTCTGAGCCACGAAGTTCAGGAGTGGCTGAACGATCCCTTCGTCAACAATGTCGTCAATCCCTGGCTGACGCCGACCGCTCCACAATATGGCTGTAGTGACTACCTGGAAACCGGCGATCCCGTGGTGAGCTACGGCTTCACGGTGCAGATGCCTGATGGCGTGGCTTATCACCCGGAGGACGAGGTCTTCTTCTCCTGGTTTGCACGCCAGAAACCTTCTATTGCCGAGGAAGGTTATTACACCTATCTGAACAACTTCGCCAACGTAGCGCAAGGTTGCTCGTGAGTGCTTAATCGGGCGTGACGCCCCACCGGCACATCTTCGTCGCCAAACCTTGTCAGGCCTACCCCAGCAGAGACGCTTAAGACCTTCCCATCTGGGAAGGTCTCACTTTCTATGAATTGCCAAAAAGGTACCCCATTGCTCTCCTCTGACCGGCCCGCCGCCCCCTCGCACGTTGTATAAGAGAGGAAGCTATACGCAAAATTCCTATTGCCATCGAACACATTTTCTATTATTCTTAAAGCAGGCGACAACAAACCACCTATTTTTCATGCATCTACAGGGAAGAAGGATTTTGTATGAGTGCTGATTTTGCTCATCTCCACGTCCACACGGAGTATTCGCTGCTGGACGGTTTCAGCCGCATCAACAAGCTGGTGGAGCAGGCCAAAACGCTGGGGATGCAGCACCTGGCGATTACCGATCACGGCGTCATGTATGGCGCGATTGAGTTCTACAAGGCTTGCAAAGCAAAAGGGATTAATCCCGTCATCGGCATTGAAGCTTATTTAACCGAGGATATGTACGATCACTCGAAACGCTTCAGCGATGATTACCATCACCTGCTGCTGCTGGCGAAGAACAATACCGGCTACTATAACTTGATGAAGCTGACCACCATTGCCAACACGAAGGGCTGGCATCTGCGCCCGCGCATCGATAAGAAGGTGCTGGAGCAGTATCACGAAGGGCTGATCGTCACCTCTACCTGCCTCTCTGGTGAGATACCCAAAATGTTGCTCAAAGAGCAGCGCGATGAAGCTTATAAGATGGCGAACTGGTACCGCGACGTCTTCGGCAAAGAAAATTTTTATTTAGAGATTCAGGAACATCACGGTATCTTCGATGACGGCAAGCCATCGCCACAGAGCCAGTTGAACCAGTTGCTTTACCAGATGCACAAGGACCTGGACATTCCGATGGTTGCCACCAATGACCTGCACTATATCGAGGCCGATGACCATACCTCGCATGATGTGCTGCTCTGCGTGCAAACGGGTAAGCAATTGGACACGCCCAGACGTATGCGCTTCGATAGCAACGAATATTATCTCAAGAGTCCAGAGGAGATGGCGCGTCTCTTCCCCGAATTGCCCGAAGCCCTCATGAACAGCGTGCGCATCGCCGAGCAGTGCAGCGTTGACCCACTGGCCTATAAAGCGAAGCTGCCCAACTACGATATTCCGCCGGGCTATAGCAGTCAGAAGGAGTATCTGTACGCCCTGTGCTGCAAGGGGGTCGAGGAACGCTTTGGCACAATGACCGAGCGTATTCAAAGGCAATTAGAGTATGAAATCAACATGATCGCCGATAAAGGCTTCGTCCCCTATTTCTTGATCGAGTGGGATTTCGTGAATTACGCACGCTCGCATGGCATTCGCTGCTCCGCGCGCGGCTCCGCCGCCGGTAGCCTGCTGGCCTACACGCTGGGCATCACCAATGTGGACCCGCTGCGCTACCAGTTGCCGTTTGAACGTTTCTTCAACACCGAACGCGCCGACATGCCCGATATTGACATGGACTTCCCCGATGATCGTCGTGAAGAAGTGATCGAATATGTGACGCGCAAGTATGGCGAGGATTGCGTCGCACAGATGGTCACGTTCAACACAATGGCGGCCAAAGCTGCCGTTAAGGACGTGGCGCGCGTGATGGGCCTGCAAGACATCGGCGACCGCATCACGCGCCTGATTCCCACCGGCCCCAAAGTCACGCTGCAAGGCTCGCTGGACAGCGTGAAAGAACTGAGCGATCTGTACAGGGAGAGTCCCCAGGCCAAAGAGATCATCGACCAGGCACTCAAGCTGGAAGGTTCTGTGCGCACAACTGGCGTGCATGCGGCCGGCGTGATTATCGCCAATGAGGCACTGGAACATTTCGTGCCGCTCCAACTGCGTGACCCCAAAGACCCCAGCAAGGGCCGCATCACCCAGTACGAGCAGATGCACCTGGAAGAACTGGGCTTGATCAAATTCGACTTCCTGGGCCTCTCCAACCTGACCATCCTGGATAACACGATCAAGTTCATTAAGCAATCGCGCGGCGAAGATCTCGTACTGGAGAAGATACCACTTGATCCGGTGGAGGGCGACGAGGAGCAGAATAAACGCCGCCAGAAAGCCTTCGACCTGCTGACCAGTGGCGAAACGACGGGCATCTTCCAACTTGAGGGGCCGAAGATGCGTGAATATATCAAGCAACTTAAGCCAACGCGCGTGGAGGACGTGATGGCGATGATCGCGCTCTACCGGCCTGGCCCGATGGATAGCATTCCTGATTTTATCGACGCCAAGCATGGACGTAAAAAGGTCAAATATCTTGACCCTCGTCTGGCCGAATGGCTGGAAGAGTCCTATGGGGTCATCGTGTATCAGGATCAGGTGCTGTTTATCGGCGTCAACATGGCGGGCTTCTCGTGGGGCAAGGTCAATAAGTTCCGCAAGGCGCTGAGCAAGAAGAAGATGGACGAGGTGCAGAGCTACCGCGAGGACTTCATCAAGGGCTGCGTGAAGAACGGCATGAAGCAGGAAGATGCGGAACAACTCTTCACGCTGGTGCTACCCTTTGGTGGCTACGGTTTTAACAAGGCTCATGCCGCCAGCTACGCCGTCGTGGCCTTCTACACCGCCTATCTCAAAGCCAACTACACTGCGGAGTTTATGGCGGCGACGATGACGACCGAGGCGTCGGATGCCAAAAAGATCGCCAATGCTATTGCCGAGTGTAAGCGCATGGGCGTCGAAGTGCTGGGGCCGGATGTCAACAAGAGTGATCGCGGCTTCACGGTCGAGAACGGCGGTGTGCGCTTTGGCCTGCTGGCAATCAAGGGCATCGGCGAGGGGCCAATCGGCGAGATTGTGCGCGCACGTAGCGAAGGCGGCCCCTTCAAGTCGCTGGCCGATTTTTGCACGCGCGTCGATCCCAAATATGTCGGCAAGGGCACGCTGGAAACGCTGATCAAAGCGGGCGCGATGGACTCACTGGCCGGTGGTCGCCGCCACGTGTTGCTGGCTTCGGTCGAGCGTGCTATGCAATTCGGCAAGAGCGAGCGCGAGGCCAAAGAGCGTGGCATCATGAGCCTCTTCGGCGACATGGAGGAGGTCAGCAACGCGCTGGAGTTCTCGCTCAACGAGAACGCCGCCGATATTCCGCGCAAGCAACTGTTAGAGTGGGAGAAAGAACTCATCGGTGTCTACATTACGAAGCATCCACTGGCCTATCTGAGCGACCTGCTCAAAGAGAAGACGACGCATACGACCGCCGA
>DAOTVZ010000174.1:0-4662 GCA_034436045.1 Ktedonobacteraceae bacterium
AGCTTCCTCTTCAAAAACTTACGTGGCTATCGCTTTCTCGTCGTTCTCGTCATGATAGCCGCAGTACTCCAGGTGGTGGTGGCCCAGGGTCTACTTTTCGCCGGTAAATTTATGCTAGACAAGGTGACGGCTCATAAAGACCCTACTGTCGGCCCTCTCGACAGCATCATCACCTTCTTTGACCAGTTTGGCTCCAAAGCAGGGCTGCATCACGGCGAGGTACACACCGTTGCGGGTGTACTGATCTTCTCAGCTCTCGCGCTGATCATTCTTGGCCTTGCTACCGGCCTGCTCTCTTACTTTCAGCAGTTTGCAGCTTCCCAAATCGCTCAGAATCTCTCGGCCCGCCTGCGCAAGCAACTTTTCAGCCATCTGGAACGGCTCTCACTGGACTGGCATGGCAAACAGAAAAAAGGTGACATCGTTCAACGTGTAACCGGCGACATCAGCAACATCGAAAAGCTGGTGACGGATGGTCTGGTTGATCTGTTGGGCGGCATCTTAACGCTTGTCAGCGCCATCATAGTCATGCTCTCGTTGAGCGTTCCCTTTACCGAACTCTCCATTATTATTGTGCCAGCGCTCTTCGTCGTGGTCTTCAGCTACACGCGAGGCATCAAGGCCGCCAGCAAAAAAGCTGCCAAGGCCGCCGGTGAGGTTGCCAATGTCGCCGTTGAAGATGTCGGGGCAATTACTGTTCTCAAAGCGTTCACCCTGGAAGAGCGCGAAGCTCTACGCTTTAACAAATATGCCGAGAAGACGCGCAAGGCGGGTATGCGCGCCGGAGGGCTACAGGCACAATTTACTCCGCTCGTCACCTTCCTGGTAGCGGTTGGTACGGCGGTTATCACGGGCGTGGGCTACTATGTCTCGGTCGGCTATAGCTTCCACCTGCTCTTCCTGACCATTCCAAAGTTCACAATTACCGTCGGTACCGTTGCCGTCTTTATCGGCAACGTCAACAATCTGTTCCAGCCGATGAAGGACCTGTCGAAGCTGACGAACGTAGCAACCAACGCAGCCGCCGGGGCCGAACGCATCCAGGAGGTTCTCGACGAAGCGCCAGAGGTGGTTGACCAGGCCGGAGCCTATTACGGCCCACAAAAGCTGCGCGGCGAGATCGAATTCGACAACGTTACCTTCAGTTATACGCCCGATCATCCTATTCTTAAAGGCATTAACTTGCACATTCCGGCGGGCAAGAAAGTGGCTCTGGTGGGTCTCTCCGGTGGCGGCAAGACCACGCTGGTCAAGCTCATCCCGCGCTTCTACGAGATCCAGGGCGGCTCCGTGCGTCTGGATGGCGTCGATAACCGCATGTATCCTCTACGCATCTTGCGCCAGAACGTCAGTATGGTGTTACAAGAGTCGGTGCTGTTCGAGGGGACGATCCGCGAGAATATCGAGATTGGACGCCCCGGTGCCAGCGAGGCCGAAATTATTGATGCCGCTAAAAAGGCTAATATTCATGATGTGATCGTCAATCGCCTTGGTGGCTATGACCGTGTGCTACGCGAGCAGGGCCGCGACCTCTCCGGCGGTCAGCGCCAGCGCATGGCAATTGCGCGCGCGATTCTGCGTGATGCACCCATTCTGATCCTGGATGAGCCAACCGCCAGCCTGGATGTGGAGTCCGAAGCCGAGGTGATGCACGCGCTGGACAAGCTGGTCGTCGGACGCACCGTGTTGATGATCTCGCACCGCCTCAGCACACTGGGCAACGTCGATGAGATCATCGTCCTCAAAGAAGGGCGCATTGTAGAGCAAGGGACATTTAAGGAGCTGAAACGCAAGGGCGGTGTCTTCGCAAGCCTGCTGGAAGAGCAAAACCGCTATAACGTGGAACGCGAAGGCGAGAAGTCCATCCTGCGCTCCGCCTTTGTCGAGATTCCCAAATTGCGCGAGCGTGAGATGCGTGAGCGCGTGGTAGTCGCGCCTGCCAACAATCCCGCCTATCCAGTACAGCGCATGGAGCAAAGACAGGCAATACCTGCCAGACCTATCCTGCCGGATAAACCGGCGCGCATCGCTGTCGAACTTGACGGGCGGATTATAAAAGAGTATGCGCTGAACAAAGATAAGCCAGTTGTCACTATCGGGCGTCTCTCCGGCAATGATGTCCAGATTCCCAACCAGCGCGTCTCACGCCTGCACGCGAAAATTCGCCTGGAAAATGGTACCTGGATTATTGAAGATGCGGACAGCGTGAACGGCCTGGTCTATCAGGGCACCAGAATTGAACGCCTCCCTCTTTCAAATGGGGATCGCGTCTACGTCGCACCAAACGCAGCGCTGATCTACCAGGGGTAGGAAGCAGGGCGCAAGGATAGCACGGCAAGAAGGCAGGCAGAGCGAGCGCGAGGCATCTCCTCTATTATGAATAGACATGCATAAGCGTTATCGTATCATAATAGAGACAATGCCTCACGCTCACTTTGCCGCTTCTGGGTCCTAAGCCAGGCCATAGCGTTTGCCGTATTCGCGGTACGTCTCCTGAAACTGGTGGGTTTGCACCAGCTCATCGACGCGCTGCTGCAAGTATTGACGCGCCGGATGCCCCAGGCGCTGATCCAGAGCCAGCGCGTGTACCCAGTATTCCAGCGCCTGGGCGTATTGTTCCTGCTCATAGGCGAGCAGGCCCAGACGGCGCAGAACGGCGCAATGCTCAGCAGGAGTGTCCAGTGCTATTGCAATGTTGAGCGCATCGTGGTAGTAGCGTCCAGCCTCTCCAAAATGTTGCATAATCCGTGCAACATCGCCCAGGCCGCGCAGAGCGCGCCCCTCTATCTGACGCGCTCCCTGCTCGTGCGACATCGCCTGCGCTTGCTCGTAAAAATCTCTGGCTTCCAGGTATGCTTTCTCATCAAAGGCGATAGCGCCCAGCGAGTTGAGAACACGCGCCTGATCGACGCGGTCTCCCAGCGCGGCAAAAATAGAGAACGCCTCCTCATAATGAGTCCGCGCGACGGTCAGGTCACGTCTTTCACGCGCGATATCCCCCATCGCCCGTAATGCCCATCCCACGCCGCGCCGACTGCTAGACTCGCGGAAGATGTTGATAGCCTCCTGGCAAGCCTTCTCCGCCTGTTCCAGCTTGCCTTGATCCGTAAAGACGACGCTTTTGTCCGCCAGCACCCACGCCTGCCGTTCACGCAAGCCAAGCTCATTGAAGATACGCAGCGCCTCCTCGTAGTCGTTGAGGGCCTTCATGTATTGCCCTAACGCCTCGTAGACGGTGCCGCGATCACGCAGCACGGAGGCCGTTCCTTCGCGGCTATGCAGGGTGCGAAAGCTAGCAAGCGCCTGTTCAAAATGGCCCAGGGCATCATAATAATTGCCATAACCGCGACTTACCTCGCCCAGCACCATCTGCATCCAGGCCTCACCCATGCTCCCACCGACCTCGCGGAAGAGGTTGAGCGCCTCTTGCGCGTAGTTGCCTGCCTGTCGGAAATCGCCCTCTTCACGGAAGAGCATCGCCAGTTCATACAAGGCCCACCCGGCTTCATTGCGCTCATTCTGAGCGCGATGAAACTCCAGGCTGCTGCGCAGGTACACCTCGGCCTCAGAGTATTGCCCAATCTGACGCAGGATCGCTCCCAGGCAACACTGTATCTGGCCCTCTGCCGTGCGGTCGCCCAGGCGTGTTGCGTGAACATTGGCGCGGCGCAGCATCGCCAGCAACTCCGGCACATGGCCATGCCCTCCCATAGCCCAGGAGGCCCGCACGGCCACGCGCACGGCCTCCTGCAAATCCTGCGTCTCGCCCGCACTCTCCAGATGCTCGAAGGCGGCGAACCATTCTTCAGCACTGGGCTGCGGTAAACCGTAATAGTATGCTGCAATCAAGCGATGCACGCGCCGTCGTTCTTCAAGGGGCAAATGAGAGAGCGCGAAATGGCGAATCTGCGGATGAATGGTGTAGACACGCCCATCGAAGTGGATAAAGGAAGCCTGCACCAGTTCGTCGCGCGCGGCTGGCCACTTCTCCAACAGTTCGCCCGGTATCACTACATCCTCCGGTCGCGGCACCTTCTGTTCGCCGAGAGAGCTACTATGTAGCTCCTGATCACGCACCAGACAGATCGAACCCCCGGCCAGAGCCAGCGTTTCAGGGGCCATCAACATCATGATCTGTTCGCGACTAAACGGCAGATTGAAGGCCGATAGATAGGCCAGAAGCAGACGTGCTGACGCGGATAGGCGGCGATAAGCTACCTCCAGCACGGCCAGAATACCAGCCAGGGGATGGCTACGTAGTTCGTCACGCACCTCCTCCAACGAGCGCGTAGCCGCCTCCGGGGTATAAATATGGCCGTCAATCGAGCGCGCTGTGCCAAAGATGAGCGCCGCCCCCAGGGGATAGCCGTCAAGCAGTGTGCAGATTTCGCGCAGAACCTCCTGCTGACGCGGGTCTTCCAGGTGGATACGCTGATCCAGCCCGCTCGCCGCCGCCAGTTCGCCGAAGAGACGCAGCAGGTCGGCATCATTCATCTTGTCAACGCTGTACTCGTACCAGCGACATTGATTACTGGCCCCATCCACTGCCATCATGACCTCCGGGTTGGAACGCGAGGTCATCAGCACAACTACCTCGCGGGGCAAACGACAGAGGAAACGCAGCCACGTCTCCATCTCCGCGCGATCCTTGACCTCCTCAAA